>JAFXGX010000092.1 GCA_017536695.1 Bacteroidaceae bacterium
TCAAAGAGGTCTTGCCGCTTGAACTTTCTGTTTGATTTTTGGGTGCTGCGGGACTCCCTCAGTTACCCGCTTGCAAGCAATCGTGTAACTAGCGGTCAAACAGGCCTCGCACTTTTTCCAAAAATCAAACAGGTTCAAACTGTGGAATTTAACGGTGCCGTTTAAAAAGATTACCTCTGCTTGTCATTGCGCAATTGTCATTCCGACAGAGCGTAGCGACGAGGGATCTCTTTTTCATTACAACCGCAAATATTTTGTCAACCCACACCTTTTTGCTACTGAGCCGCACTTAGGAGATGGGTACATTCCAACTCCTCTGTCACTACTTGCCGCGAACTCTCCCGCTGTTTGCGGGTAAGCCGCAAAGACCGTTGCCCGTGAATAGTTCCAAAAAAAGAGAGTAGCCACACGACTACTCTCTTTATATTTTTGAACCTCTCGGTTTTTTCTTACTTCTTCAAAGCCTCGTCTGCCTTGCTCTGTACCAACATCTCCTCAGCGAACATGTAAGCACCGGTCTTAGGTGATTTAACCAATTTAACAACCTTTACGAATTTCTCCTTATCACCAGTCTGGAGGGTTGCCACTGCTTTCTTAGCCATCTTCTATTACTTAATTTCTTTGTGAACGGTTACTCTCTTCAAATATGGGTTGTATTTCTTCAACTCCAAACGCTCTGTTGTGTTCTTACGATTCTTTGTAGTGATATAACGTGACATACCGGGAACACCACTGTTCTTCTGCTCTGTGCACTCAAGTATCACCTGAACACGGTTACCTTTTACCTTCTTAGCCATAATTACTCCTCCTTTAATTAATCGAGTACTTTAATTTCCTCCCAAGCAACGTGGCCGTTCTTAACTGCACTCTTGAGAGCAGCATCAAGACCTACTCGGTTGATAATTTTTAACCCCGCTGCACTCACGCGCAACTGAATCCAACAATCCTCTTCTACATAGAAGAACTTCTTAGTAAACAAGTTCACGTTGAAAAGACGCTTTGTTCTTCTCTTTGAGTGTGATACATTGTTACCCACCATTGCTTTCTTACCGGTGATTTGACAAATCTTAGACATCTCTATATATTTTTTTGTTTATTCTTTTGATACCTACTCAAAACAGAGTGCAAAGATATAGGATTTCGGACAATCATGCAAACAAAAGACCAATTATTTTTTGAAACTGATTAAGAATCTGTTTAAAATTCTAAAAAACTTTTCCGGTGCAACCGTCATTACCGTTCAAGCATGTCGCATAAAAGCCCAAGCACCTCATTCACACAATTATCGATATTGGCATCCCTGCCGTTATCCCCTAAACAACGGAGGCGCGTCTGCACCACATCAGCCACTTTCAGAGCCACCCAGACGGTACCTACAGGCTTATCGGCTGTGCCGCCACCCGGCCCCGCAATGCCAGAAGTAGCCACCGCGCAATCGGCACCGGTAAGAGCGGAAACACCAAGCGCCATACGCCTGACCACAGGCTCGCTTACGGCGCCATGCTCGGCAAGCAACTCCTCGCCCACGCCGAGAACCTGAGCCTTAACGCTGTTGTGGTATGCCACCACTCCACCGAGCATTACTGATGAGCAACCGGGCACAGATGTTATAGCAGCTGCCAAGGAGCCACCCGTACAGCTTTCGGCCGTAGCAATGGTCAGCCCGCGGCTCTGCAACAGTGCGACAAGCCTCGCCGCACGCTCTCGAATTTCGATTACAATGCTCATCATGTTACAAATTTATAATGTCGTGCGCGAGAATGCCGGTTGGTCCATCGCGCAGAAATCATTGTCAAGGTACTTGTAATACCCCACAATACCAATCATCGCCGCATTGTCTGTCGTGAAGCCGAACTTGGGGATATAGATTTCCCAACCATAACGCTTTGCATAGTCATGATAAGCCTGCCGCAGTGCCGTATTCGCCGAGACGCCTCCCGACAGAGCTATACGTTTGATACCTAACGCCTTTGACGCCTTGTACAATTTATCCATGAGCACTGCGACTACAGTAGCCTCAAACGACGCAGCCAAATCCTCCTTATGGTTCTCGACATAGTTCTCATCCTCGGCCACGAATTTACGCAACGTGTAGAGGAATGAGGTCTTAAGGCCGCTGAAGCTGTAATCGAACCCCGGGATATGAGGCTTGCTGAAGGCATACGCTTTGGGATTACCCTGACGCGCCAGTCGGTCGATGATTGGACCGCCCGGATAACCGAGCCCCATGACCTTGGCACATTTGTCCATAGCCTCGCCCGCCGCATCATCGATTGTCTGACCGATGATTTCCATATCCTTGTAGCTGTTCACCTTAACAATTTGGGAATTTCCACCAGACACCATGAGACAAAGGAACGGGTATTCGGGAGCATTGTGCTCCACCCCTTCTTCTTTTATAAAATGTGCAAGGATGTGTCCTTGCAGGTGGTTGACCTCAACCATGGGGATATTCAACGACGCTGCAAGACCCTTTGCGAAGGAGACGCCCACGAGCAACGACCCCATAAGACCCGGACCACGCGTGAACGCAATTGCACTGAGTTGCTCTTTCTCAACGCCCGCCCTCTTGAGTGCCGCATCGACCACCGGTACAATGTTCTGCTCATGGGCACGCGACGCCAGTTCGGGCACCACACCGCCATACTGTTCATGCACTGCCTGACTCGCAGTGACATTGGATAGCACCACATCGCCACGCATCACAGCCGCCGAGGTATCATCGCAGGACGACTCTATCGCCAATATAAAAATATCTTTATTCTCCATAAACATTTACTTATCCAAATGCCAGTACAACTCCATTGAAACTTCACTTCACACGATAAATCAGCATCCGTGCGCCCTTGATAATTCCCAAATAAGGTTAACAGGCAACTTTTTACATGCGCGAAGATACAATATTATTTCTTTTTAGTTAACTTTACATGGTGAAATCTTACAAAAAACGGGGAGCCATGCGCATAGTAATATACACCAAGAGCACAGAATTGCCTGAACTGGCAGAGGGTTCCATACTCCATTCGGCTATGGCGTTCCGCATGTTTGAAATGAGCAGCATGTGCAAGCCCTACATGCTTGTAGCGTATGACAGCGGGGATGCCGAAATTGGTCATCTGCTGATTGTCAGGAGGCACAGCATACGTCTTATACCGCCAGTGTTCAGCGTGCGATACTCCATTCAGGGCGAAGGCACATATACCCCCCGATGCAGCGACAGGGAGGAACTCTTCGGCATGTTCCTCGAGAAAGTGTTCGACATGTTCGGTTACCTGCACACGTTCATAGAGATAAAGAACATCGAGGACTCTCGCTTTGCCTACGGAACGCTCTACAAGCACCATTTTGTACCTTTGCGCGACCACCGCAACTACATCTCACTGCACAGCAAGGAGCCTCAGGCGAGGCTGTCACGCGCATACAGGACACACATACGCAAGAGCGAGGAACGGGGAGTAACATTCCGTCGAGCCACGAGCGACGAGGAGATAAATGAAGCGTTGCAACTGATGAAGAATTTCTACCGCAGCAAGACCAGGAAGAGACTCCCAAAGAGAGAAATTCTGCTTGAGATGCTGCACGACAGCGACGGCACACTCTCGGAGAAAGCCAAAATGTTCATCATCTTATACAAGGGCAAGATAATAGGCAGTTCCATTTGCCTATATGAAAATGAGCGCGCCCTGCTTGCATACAGTTGCGGTCTTCGCAAGAGCTATCCGTTGCAATACCCCGGCATAATGGCTATCTGGGCTGCGATATCCGACGCATACAAGAACGGTTATCCCCATTTCGAGTTCCTTGAGGTAAGAGGTCTCTCGCGTCTGCGCAAGAGTTTCCTGAGCACCATATACAATTTCGGAGGAAAGGAAACAAGCACTCTGCAATGGTATCACTTCAGATGGAACTGGGTAAACAAATTTTTGCGGTGGATATACGTTTAGCTCAAAAGTCGCGTTATAGTATTAATACAATAGGATATAGCGCAAGCACAGGATAATGAGACTCAGAATATACATAACAACACTGCTACTTATATTGCTATCGCAGACGGCCATGGCACAGAAGGTAACCATAAAAGGACGCGTTACCGACCTTGACCGCAAGCCCATAGAGATTGCCAACGTATCGGTAGAGGGCAAGCCCATCGGTACCGTATGTGACCTCAACGGCAACTATACACTGACGTGCGAGAGCGATGACAGCCTTGTCATATCATACTCCATGATTGGCTATCAGACAAGGAAACGCACATTCAAGAACCCCGCCGACACAATCATCGCCAATGTGACCTTGCCGCCGATGGACATACAGCTTGCCGACGCGGAGAT
Source organism: Bacteroidaceae bacterium (assembly GCA_017536695.1). GTDB lineage: Bacteria > Bacteroidota > Bacteroidia > Bacteroidales > Bacteroidaceae > HGM04593. The sequence continues at coordinate 4,332 of JAFXGX010000092.1, forward strand.
AGTCCACAAGGAGCGTCAGATGACAACCACCCAGCAGATTGAGATGCCCGACAAGCTGAGGCTCAACCCCTCGGCAAGCGGCAACGGCATCGAGGACATAATAAAGTCACAGGCAGGAGTGAGCGCACACAACGAGCTCAGCTCGCAATACAATGTACGCGGTGGAAACTTCGATGAGAATAGCGTCTATGTCAACGGCATCGAGATATACCGCCCGCTGCTCATCAGGGCAGGACAGCAGGAGGGCCTCAGTTTCCTCAACCCCGACATGACAGCATCGATAGCATTCTCGACAGGAGGATTCGAGGCTAAGTACGGCGACAGGATGTCATCGGTCCTCGATATCACATACCGTAAGCCGAGAGAGTTCGAGAGCACCGTATCGTTGAGCATGCTCGGAGCGAACATCTATGCCGGCTGGGGAAACAGCAAAGTGAGTTTCTCGAACTCGCTCCGCTACAAGAGCAACCAATATCTGCTTGGAACACTCGACACTAAAGGAGAGTACAACCCGGCCTTCATCGATTATCAGGCACACTTCGACTGGCGTATAACAGACAAGCTCAACCTGAGTTTCATAGGAAACATCGCCCGCAACGAATATGAGTTCACCCCGAGCGACCGCAAGACAAGCTTCGGAACACTCGAGAATGTAAAGGAGTTCAAGGTCTATTTCGACGGCTGGGAGAAAGACCTTTTCCGCACCCTGTTCGGTGCAGTGTCACTGAACTACACGCCAAACGAGAACAACAGTTTCACGTTGCAGACCTCGGCATTCAACACCAACGAGGAGGAGACATACGACATTGTCGGCGAGTATTGGCTCAACGACATAAACACCGATGAGACAATGAGCGTAGGCGGTTACATGGAGCATGCCCGCAACTACCTCGAGGCGAACGTGCAGACAATAGCCTTGAAAGGCAACCACTACATGGGAGCCCACAATCTTCGATGGGGCGCCGAATGGAAGATGCAGAAGTTCAGCGACAACCAGCGCGAATGGGAGCTGCGCGACTCGGCGGGCTACAACGTCCCGATACACCCCGACGGGCTTCGCCCTGTCTATAGCCTCAAGTCAAAGACATCGAGCAGCAGCAACATACTGTCGTTATATGCACAGGACACATACAAGTTCAACAGCAGCCTCGGTGTCGTTTCAATAAACGCCGGAGTAAGGGTATCACACTGGAGTTGGAACAAGGAGACTATTATCTCGCCACGCGCCTCGGTAGGTCTCATACCCGAGTTCAACGACAGAATGACGTTCCGCTTTGCTGCGGGAGTCTATTACCAGACACCTTTCTACAAGGAGATGCGCGACACGACAACCGTCGAGGGCATTGCATCGGTCACTCTGAACAAGGATATAAAGTCGCAGCGGTCGATACATTTCGTGCTCGGGTACGACTATCACTTCAAGATGATGGACCGCCCGTTCAAGTTCACAGCCGAGGCATACTACAAGAAGCTCGACAACCTAATTCCCTACAATGTGGACAACGTGCGCATTGTCTATTATGGCGAGAACTGCGCCAACGGATATGCCACCGGACTCGACATGAAGCTGTTCGGCGAATTCGTGGCAGGAACTGACTCATGGATAACATTCTCGATAATGGACACCAAGGAGAAGATTAACGGCGGCGACTGGATTCCGCGCCCCACGAACAGCCGTTTCAACGCCTCGCTCTACTTTACCGATTTCTTCCCCGGCACAGAACGCTGGAAGATGAGCCTTCAGGGGGTATATGCCGACGGATTGCCTTTCGGCCCGCCGCACACAGGACGCGAGAAGCAGCGTTTCAATGCCCCTGCATACAGACGTGTGGACATTGGAATGTCATACCGTCTGCTCAACAACGAGGAGAACATCTACCGCACAGGAGTGTACCGATACATCAGGAACATATGGCTCGGACTTGACGCATTCAACCTGCTCGACATCAACAATGTGAACTCATACTACTGGGTAAGCGACGTGAGCAACAACAACTACGCGGTGCCCAACTACCTCACAGGCCGACAGATAAATTTCAGGGTGCTGATAGAGATGTAAGCCGACAAGAGTTATTACGGTTCAGAAACAATCAGACAAAAGATGCTTGGCACGCTATCGTGCCAAGCATCTTTTGTACACACTGACAATAAATTATAAAATATTATTATTACATTCGCGGAATAAAGTTCACTGCAAAAGCAAAAAATCAATACATGAAAACAAAGATTACTCTTATTTTATTTGTACTGGCAGGGCTTTTCACTGCGCCTGCAGTCAAGGCACAGATGCCGAAAGCGACTCCACGGGAGGCTATAGAAGCCCTCTTGAACCGTATCGGTGGCGAAGGTGCTGCCGACAAGTTCGAGATTGTCATCGACGGCACGCTTGATGATGCCAACGGCAAGGATCTGTTCATCATCACATCGCAGAACGGCAAGCCATGCATCAAGGGAAACAGCCAGCTCTCAGTGGCAACAGGTATCAACTGGTACCTGAACCACCATGCGCACATCAACCTCACATGGAACAACCTCACTACCGACCTTTCACAGGCAATACTCCCCGTTCCCACAGAGGAAGAAAAGCATGAGTGCAACACCACATACCGCTACGATTTCAACACCTGTACATTCTCTTACTCAATGGCTTTCTGGACATGGGAGCGTTGGCAGAAGGAGATTGACTGGATGGCATTGCATGGTATAAATGCACCGCTCAACCTCGTGGGCCTTGATGTGGTGACACGCAACTTTCTCAAGGAACTGGGTGTAAGCGACAAGGATATCGCCGAATACATTGCAGGTCCGGGATTCATCGCATGGTTTGCCATGAACAACCTTGAGGGCTGGGGCGGAACCATTAATGCAAAGGATGTTGTCATGAACGGTAACCCCGAATGGTGGTATGAACGTCAGGAGCAGCTCAGCAAGAACATGCTCCAGCGTATGCGTGAGCTTGGCATGCAGCCTGTAATCCCCGGCTTCAGCGGTCAGGTCCCCAACTGCATAACAAAATACACAATCAATGGTTTCAGCAGCAGCGATGTAATAAACAACGGCAAATGGGCCGGAGGATACACACGCCCCGATATCCTGAACCCCGCAAGCACAAGCTACGCCACACTGGCGCCTATATATTACAAGCATCTGGAGGCCGTCATGGGCGTGTCGGAGTTCTACAGCATGGACCCCTTCCACGAAGGCTCGCTACCTGGAGGCGTGAAAAATGACAACTGCTATCCCAACATAATGAAGCACCTCGACAACTACTATAATGCAGTTGCCGCAGAGACAAAGAGCAGTTTTAATGCACCAACTGAACCGAAATGGATTATCCAATACTGGCAAGGCGTACCGCAGAGCGGTGCATTCAGCTCAATGAGCGAATACGGCGACCGTTTCATAGGGCTTGACCTCTTCTCGGACGCACCGGGCAAGGCACAGTGGAACACCAACTATTTCCAGGGACGCCCATATATATTCTGCATGCTCCACAATTTCGGCGGACGCAGCGGCATGCATGGCCGTCTTGAGACAACGATGAACGACTACTTCCGTGCACTTGCAAGGGGGAATAACATGCAGGGAGTAGGTGCCACCCCCGAGGGAACTGAGACAAATCCCATTCTCTATGACATGCTGTTCGAATTGCCATGGATGGACCCGGCAAACCGTCCTACAGCCGATGAATGGCTCAAGGAGTATGCTCATGCACGCTACGGTTTTGAGAACGGGACAGCCCTTGCCGCACTGCAGAAGCTGAAAAATTCCGTTTGGGCATGCCCTACCGACCAACAAGGAACATCAGAAGCCATAATCCTCGCGCGTCCGTCATGGACACCGAACAGGGTTTCAAGCTGGAGTACTTCGGCCATATACTGGGACACCCAGGACGTGCTTGTCGCAGCAGACCAGTTGGTATCAATAAGTGACCTCGTTACTACACGCGACGGCATAAACAACTACAACTATGATGTCATTGACGTGATACGTCAGGCAATGGTCGACTACGCGGCAGAGCTTCTGCCGCTCATAAACAAAGCACGTACAGAAGGGAACACCGAGGAGTACACCCGTCTCTACAAGCTTTATCTGCAGCTTATGCTCGACCTTGACGAGATGCTATCATACGATGAGAACTTCAAGCTGGAGCGTTGGACAAGCCTTGCGCGCAACATCGCCGATGAGACCGACGGCACCACGGTCAACGACCGAAACTGGCTCGAGTGGAATGCCCGCACACAGGTTACCGTGTGGGCAAAGGGCGACACCGACCTGCACGACTACTCAAACCGCTGCTGGGCTGGCCTCATAAAGGACTACCACTATGCACGCTGGAAATATTTCTTCGAGAACAACGGTGCTGCGCCTTCGGGTGGTTGGTACAATGGTTTTGAATATCCCTGGACAGTGAACTACACCGATTATGACTACTCGAAGATTGTAATCCCGACAGACATGACAGCAACCGAAAAAGCCGTAGAGACATTCGGCAACTATTTCGGTAGAATCAAGGGAACGGCAAAGAACTACATCTTCCCTATGGGAATAGCAAGCAATGCGACAAAGAGCGATGTCACTCCCGAGATTTATCGCGGGCAGACAATCGCCCTGCCGCTTGAAATCGGCAAGGATGTTGACATAACAAGCATATGGATTGACCTCAACGGAGACGGTGTAGCAAGCAATAATGAAAGACTCCAGGCCGACGGCATGAACGTGGCAATCCCTGCTGACGCTGAGATTGGCAAGGCAACGGCATGCGTCGAGTTCAGTGACGGCACAAGCATCACATTCAACCTCGCTATCGTTGAGGAGATTACCGAGGAGCGTACAGTGATAGCCGTTGCCGGCGCAAACGGAACCGTCGCCATAGAGGGCTGCGATGAGCTTACCGTAACAAACAAGGAGGCTGTAACAATGATTGCCACCGCTAGTACCGGCTACAATTTCAGTCACTGGAGCAACAAGGATGGCAACAGGGTAAGCAACGACAACCCCTACACCTACTATGGCAAGGCAGATGCCACATTCACAGCCAATTTCATCGAGGACAAGTGGGGAGTTCCTGCAGAAGACAAGAGCGATTGGGGAGATGCTGCTGTACAGCCACAGTTTGTACGTGAAATGACATTCGCATATTTCAACCGCGAAGCCCAGACCATATATGAGGCAAGCAGCACCCCGACATCACTGTTCAACACCGTTCCGCAGATAATGGATGTGCCACGTGGTGCAAGTTTTGACATTACATGGAGCGACCTTGACAGCGATGCCCTCAAGTACTGCAACCTCAGCGCATACATCGACCTTAATGCGGATGGCGATTTCAATGACAATGGAGAGCTATTGAAAGTTGCAGGCACAAAGGGCGCCGTAAACACAGCTGTATGTGAAGGCAAGATCAATGTACTGCTGCCGTACGATACACCGCTTGGAATAACTCACATGCGAATGCGTTTCGACGGTGCATGGACAAGTGGTTACGACACAAACAGCGGGGCATACCCGGCAAAAAAGACTCTGAACCGCATGTGCTATGAGATAATAATAAACGTTACCGAGTTCTCACAGACTGCATCGCACATCACGGTAAAGAGCAACAACAGCAGTTGGGGAACCGTTGCCGTATGGACCGACGAGACGCCCGACGGCTCTACAGCTACCGAATGGGATGTCACGCGCGGCATACAATTCACTATCAAGGCCGAGCCGGTTGACGGAGCGGAGTTCCTTGGTTGGAAGGACAGGTACGGACGCACATTGGGCACAGAGCCTGAAATCACAAGATACGCAGGCGAGGATGCGGAATATACAGCAATCTTCAACAAAGGCGAGAACCGCAAGATGCTTGGAGTATTGGTTGAAGAGGTAGAAAAGTTCATCAATAGGATTGCGACCGTCGAGCCAGAAGGCTGGAGAACCGCCCTGCCGCTACAGACAACAAACAAGAATGCCGCATACTACCTGTGGTCAAACGCTCCAGACCCGCAGGAGGGAAGCATTGCACATCTGGTTGACGACATCAAAGGCAACAACAGCAATTATTTTCATTCAAACTGGCACAATGCCTCGACTGCAGAAGGTTATCACTACATTGAGGTCGACATGAGTGCAGATAATGTTTATCAGAAGTTGCAGTTTTCGTACCACACACGTACAGGCTGTTCGGATGACTTTCCCGACGCAGTAACGGTCATGGGGAGCTACGACAAGAGCAAATACACCGACATCTACACTGTAGAAGAGGGGCTGCCACAGGCCGTAAACCAGACATACACATCAGAATTCTTCAACTGCGGCAAAGATTACAGATACCTCCGTTTCAAGATAATGGCAGAGCGTACATATTGGCACATGGGAGAATTTGACATATACGCCATGAGCGCCAAGGCAACAGTAAAGAACGATTACAGCAGCACTGTCAAGGCCACTGAGATAGAGTCCTTATACAACATGATGGTAATAGCCCGACACCTCTATGACAACAGCGCCGACAATGATGAGATGGACGCTGCATACAACAAGCTGAAGACGCTTTACGACGCGCAGCTAAAGGCTACCGGCATTGAAGAGATTACCGCCAATGCAGCCATTGGCTCAATATATGACCTCAGCGGACGTTCACTTTCGGACGTCAGTAAAAGCGGCATTTACATCGTAGACGGGAAGAAGGTGCTGCTCAGGCAAGAGCAGTGACTGACAATAGATTTTACCTGAAATATACAAACAGCAAGGCCCGGACAATTTGTCCGGGCCTTGCTGTTTTAAAGATTGACTACTTACTTGAAAGCATCGAGGTTATGCTGCTCGTAGAGGTTCTTGCCCTCGGCAGTATAAAGGATATCGATACGCTCCTTATAGAACTTCTCGACCTTACCGCGTACAACCTTCATTGTACTGTTCATCATACCGTTCTGCTCGGTAAATGCCTCGGGGAGAACTGCAAAGCAGCTTGGCAACCAACGCTCGGGGAACATACCTGCGTGCTCGCCACCCTTCTTGAACATATCGACGTCAGCCTTCACAAGGTCACATGCAGCCTTGCGTCCCTCTTCGGTTGTAAGGTCAAGACCCTTGGCCTCGAGCGCACGCTTGATGTTATCCTTGTTAGGAACGATGAGCGCGATTGTATAAGGAGACTGGTTGTTGTAGAGGATAACCTGGTCCACAGTAGGACAGAGGCTCACGAATGCCTCCTCAATACCCTCGGGGCTGTACTTCTCGCCGTCGCTTGAGATGAGAAGACTCTTGAAGCGTCCCTTCACATAGAGCAGATTCTCCTCGGACATGTAACCGAGGTCACCTGTGTAAAGATAACCGTCGCGTACTGTCTCGGCTGTAGCTGTCGGGTTCTTCCAGTAGCCCGCCATAACGTTCTCGCCCTTAACGACAATCTCGCCGAGTTCTCCGACAGGAAGTTCCTTGCCATCGGCATCACATATCTTCAGCTCGATTGGCTTTACAAGTTTACCGCTTGAACCGAAACGATAGAGGTCGGGACCGTTTGAAGAGATTACCGGAGTCGCCTCTGAAAGGCCATAGCCCTGGAACATAGGCATGCCTACACCAAGGTAGAAGTTCTGCAGCTCCTTGTCGAGCAAGGCACCGCCACCGACGAAGAAACGGAGCTCGCCGCCGAAGTTCTCGCGTACCTTTGAGAAGATGAGGCTGTCGAACAGGGCTACAAGCGGTTTGAGGAATATGCGCATTCCCTTTGAGTCGAGGCTGCTCTCGCCATAATACTTCTGGCGCACTGCCATACCCCAGTTGAAGAGAGTCTCGGTAAATTTGCCCTTCGCACGGATAGCACCCTCGATATTTTTCTTGAATGTCTTTGCAAGAGATGGCACTGAGAGGATGAAGTGAGGACGTACCTCCTTGATGTTCAATGGAATGTTCTTGAGTGTCTCAAGACCCGTGCGGCCAACCTGAACCGTTGCCGCTGTAGCACCACAAGACATCATGATATAGAAACCAACAACGTGTGCAAAGCAGTGGTCAAGAGGCAGGATGATGAGTGTACGCCATGTCTGGTCAATCGGCACCAGTGTAAGCGCCTGCTCAACGTTTGCTGTATAATTGCGGTGTGTAAGCATTACACCCTTGGGGTCGGCTGTTGTACCGCTGGTGTATGTAATTGTTGCAATATCATCGTTGACGATAGACTGGCCTACAGCGAGGAACTCCTCCATTGAGTGTTTCTTAAGGAACTCATCGCCCATCTTCAGGACATCATCCACGTGAATCTCGCCCTCCTGAAGCTCGCCGGCATTGCCGAATACGATAACCTTCTGGACCTTCGCAAGCTTATCCTTGATTGCACGTACCTTCTTCAACTGATAGTTTGATACAAACACGAATTTCACGTCACCATGATCGAGACGGAAATAGAGGTCATTGCTCTCTTCGAGCTTGATAGAAAGAGGTACATTGACTGCACCGGCATAGAACATTGCAAGCTCACCGATAACCCACATGTTGCAACCTTCGCTCAGAAGAGCCATATTGTCACCCTTCTTTACACCAAGAGCCTGGAAACCTGCGCCAAGACGATAAACCTGTTCCTTTACCTGAGCATAGGTTGTCGGCTTGAAGCCCTCTTTCTTGTCAGTTTTCTCAAGGAGGAATGTATTTTCTGGATATTTCCTTACTGATTCCTCAAAAAGATCTACCAATGTTTTTTTCATATCTTTTCTGTTTTATTGACAGGCAGATATGCCTGTCCGATTTTTCATGCTGCAAAGATACAAAAAACAGAGAGATATGCGGTACAAAATCTTAAATTGTTTCACAATTACACAATTATACGCACAAAAAGGACAAGAAAGAGAACAAGATGTTTCAAAAAATTATTAAAAGAGTAACCAATTTTACTTAAGGTGCAAAAAAAAGGGAAAAAACAGAAGTAATCGGTTTATTTGGTTATCTTTGCGGTAGAGCGCGGATATGTGTTGCGGCGGACATGCTGCCCTTTCGCGGCCTGATTACACAAAAGAAAATATTTCATTATTCAATAAAGGACTATGAAAATTTCAAAAATCGAACATTTAGGAATTGCAGTCAGGAGCATAGAAGAGGCATTGCCCTATTATGAGCAGGTGCTGGGATTCGAGTGCTATAACATTGAGACTGTGGAGGACCAGAAGGTACGCACTGCGTTTCTGAAGGTCGGCGAGACAAAGATTGAGCTTCTTGAGGCAACATCTCCCGAGAGTACAATCGCGAAGTTCATAGAAAACCGTGGCGAAGGCATACACCACATTGCCTACAAGGTTGAGGACGGAGTAGCCAATGCCCTTGCCGAGTGCGAGCAGAAAGAGGTGCGCACAATCGACAAGGCTCCACGCGCCGGCGCCGAGGGATTGAAGATAGCATTCCTGCACCCAAAGGCAACAAAGGGCGTGCTGACAGAGCTGTGCGAGGAGTAAAGGTTGATTGTTGAATGTTGAATGTTTAACGTTTAATGTTTAATGTTTACAGTCCCCATTAGCCCTTTAGAGCCCTTAATGCCCTTAGCCCCCTTAGAACCCTTAGAACCCCTATTAAAAAAACACTAACAACAAATACTTATGAGCAAGCAATTTGAAAAAATCAAAGAGCTGGTTGCCCTTCGCGCCAAGGCGCGTATGGGCGGCGGAGAAAAGGCCATCGAGAAACAGCATGAGCGCGGCAAGTACACTGCACGCGAACGCATAGAGATGCTGCTCGACAAAGGCAGTTTCGAAGAGATGGATATGTTTGTTACACATCGTTGTACGAATTTCGGCCAGGAGAAGAAACAGTTCCTCGGCGACGGTGTCGTAGTAGGATGCGGAACAATTGAAGGACGCCTTGTCTACGTCTTCGCACAGGACTTTACCGTTACCGGAGGTTCTCTGAGTGAGACCATGGCACAGAAGATATGCAAAGTCATGGACATGGCCATGAAGGTGGGTGCCCCGGTCATCGGCATCAACGACAGCGGCGGTGCACGCATTCAGGAAGGTATAAATGCACTTGCAGGATATGCCGAGATTTTCCAGCGCAACATCATGGCTTCGGGCGTAATCCCGCAGATTTCGGGAATTTTCGGCCCATGCGCAGGCGGTGCCGTATATTCTCCTGCACTCACAGACTTCACAATTATGATGGAAGGTACAGCGTACATGTTCCTTACCGGTCCGAAGGTCGTCAAGACGGTCCTCGGCGAGGTAGTCACACAAGAGGAGCTTGGCGGTGCGAGCGTACACGCAAGCAAATCGGGAGTCACACACTTCACTGCGCAGACCGAGGAGGAGGGTCTTGCTCTCATACGCAAACTCATGAGCTACATTCCGCAGAACAACATGGAGAGCGTTCCAGACATTCCATGCACTGACCCCATTAACCGCACAAGCGACATACTGAACACCATAATCCCCGACAATCCTAACCAGGCATACGACATGTACCGTGTGATTGCCGAGATTGTCGATAACGGCGAGTTCCTTGAAGTACACCGCGACTATGCCCAGAACATCATTGTAGGCTTTGCCCGCATGAACGGCAAGTCGGTGGGCATCGTTGCCAACCAACCATGCAAGTACGCAGGCGTACTCGACTGCAACTCATCGCGCAAGGGTGCACGTTTCGTACGTTTCTGCGACGCGTTCAACATTCCTTTGGTCACTCTGGTAGATGTTCCGGGATTCCTGCCGGGCACAGCACAGGAGTACAATGCAGTCATCCTGCACGGAGCAAAGCTGCTCTACGCGTTCGGCGAGGCTACCGTGCCCAAGGTAACAGTTACACTGCGCAAGTCCTATGGCGGTTCGCACATCGTAATGGCCTGCAAGCAGCTGCGCGCCGATCTCAACTATGCTTGGCCAAGTGCCGAGATTGCGGTCATGGGTGCAGCCGGTGCAGCCGAAGTCCTCTACGCAAAGGAGGCTAAGGAGGCCGAAGACCCCAAGGCATTCATCGCCGAGAAGGAGGCTGAGTACAACCGTCTTTTCGCCAACCCGTATCAGGCAGCCAAGTACGGCTACATCGATGATGTCATCGAGCCGCGCAACACACGTTTCCGCGTGATACGCGCACTTGCACAACTCGAGAGCAAGCGTCAGGAGCTCCCAAGAAAGAAACATGGAAATATTCCTTTATAAAACAATGTATCATGGAAGACAACAAGAAGATTGACAGCGCTGTGGTTGCAGCCATTTCAATGGCCTTGGCAGCCTACATGGGCGACAACGTGCACGACAACGAAAGCGGCGTGCTCACAATAACCTACGTAAACAAGCATTGGAACAACCTGAACAAATAATTTTTGAGTCATGAAAGAGTACAGATATACAATCGACGGCAACAAGTATGAGGTTGCCATCAACGAAGTGAACGATACAACTGCAAAGGTAACCGTCAACGGTGCCGAGTACACCGTAGAGTGGGAGAAACCGGTTGAGGAGAAACCTGTAGTCAAGGTTCAGCCTGTAGCGGCAAAGCCTGCCACAACAGCAGCTACTCCTGCTGCAGCACCCGCAGCGGCACCTGTCAATGGACATGCCATAAAGACTCCGCTGCCAGGCGTTATCATCGACGTTAAGGTAAACGTTGGCGATGCGGTAAAGAAAGGCGATACAGTCGTAGTCCTTGAGGCGATGAAGATGGAGAACAACATCAACGCCGACCGTGACGGCAAGGTAACCGCAGTACAGGTTGCCAAGGGCGACACCGTTGCCGACGGTGCAGTGCTTATTGTCATTGAGTAAGGAGAAGAATCATTCTCATTCAATGAAGTGGGTGACCCAATAGTGAAATGGGTCACCCACTTTGTAGGGAGGTTGGATAAAAAGAGCTATTTTTAGGCTTGCGAAGCCCGAAAAAACGCCGTTTACTAAGCGTAAATGAGTATTTTTCGGGCAAGCGTAACAACAAAAGAGCCTTTTTAGTCAGCCTCTTGAATAATTGCACTATATCCTATTATGCCTGTCAGGAATTATGACCTTAGGTTTGAATACCATTGCCTCCTCGGGGGTCATTGAGGCATAGGCCATTATTATTACCACATCCCCGGGAGAGAATTTGTGCGCAGCGGCGCCATTCAGGCAAATCACGCCCGAGCCGCGCTCGCCCTTGATGATATAAGTGACTATGCGCTCGCCGTTACTGTTATTGACTACGTGCACCTGCTCGCCCTCGAGCATGCCGGCAGCCTCCATAAGAGCCTCATCAATGGTAATGCTTCCCATGTAATGCAAGTTGGCCTCTGTAACCGTAGCACAATGAATCTTCGATTTAAGCATTTGCAACAACATATCAACCTCCTTCCTTAACCTTTATACTTTATGTTATCGATAAGGCGGACATTTCCGCAGAAGAGCGCGATGCAACCCACAACATAGTCACTGTCACTCCACTCCCCTATCTCCTGCAATGTATTTCCGTCAACAATCTGATAGTACTCCAGTTCGAGCCCGGGAGTGTCGTTTATCATATCCTCGACAAACGCCTTTGTTGCCGCAAGCGTATTTACCTTCGCGAAATCAGCACTTGCAAAGAGTGTGCTTGAAATGGTCAGCGCACGCTCACGCTCATCCTCCGATAGCAAAGTATTGCGGCTGCTCATGGCAAGGCCGTCCTCCTCACGCACGATGGGACAACCCACAATCTCGAGCTCCATGCCGAGTTGACGCACCATCTCGCGTATGATTGCAAGCTGTTGGAAATCCTTCTCGCCAAAATAAGCCCTATCGGGCTCGACCGCATAGAAGAGCTTGCTCACAATCTGAGCGACGCCGTTGAAGTGCCCCGGACGGCATGCGCCCTCCATGACTGTGTCAAGCGGAGCAAATGAGAACTGCCTGGTATCCTCCTCGGGATACATCTCTTCTACCGAAGGTGCAAAAGCCACCGTTGCACCGATTCTCTCAAGAAGAGCACAATCGGCATCAAGCGTACGCGGATAGTTCTTCAGGTCATTCTTGTCATTGAACTGTGTAGGATTCACGAACACACTGACAACTACGACATCGTTCTCTTTCACGGCACGCTCCACCAGCGAGGCGTGACCTGCATGCAACGCACCCATTGTGGGCACCAGTCCAACACTCTTGCCCGCAGCACGGGACTCATCGAGCAAAAGCCTCAAATCCTTTATCGTGTCTATTATCTTCATCTGTGTCATTATTTAAAGCATTACAGCTTTTACGTATTCCATCCTCAATATAAACGGAAGAGAAGCCCATCCGCATACACGAGACAGATTTTCATACGGCGGTGCAAAGATAGCACAAAACAATAAACAACAAACCAGAAAACTGAATAAATAAAATAAAAATCACTCTCAAGACAGTATTATGAGCATACTCATTATATGCGGCAATGGGTCCTTGCAAAAGTGCGTTAATATCTGTAAATCAAGTCTCTTTTATCAAAAAATCCCTTAAAAAAAGTTTAAGGCTTGCCGAGTTGCCTTTTTTTTAGTAATTTTGCGATGCGCGGACTTTATCCGTGGTTGATTAGAAAGATGAAAGCGAACAAAATTTTATTTATTACTCAAGAAATTACACCGTTTGTTCCGGAGTCTCCGATAGCGAACATAGGACGTTACCTGCCACAGGCGACACAGGACCTCGGCAAAGAGATCAGAATCTTCACTCCCAAATGGGGAATCATTAATGAAAGACGCAACCAGCTCCATGAGGTAATCCGCCTTTCTGGTATGAACCTTATAATTGATGACACCGACCACCCGCTGATAATCAAGGTTGCATCATTGCAGGCTGCACGCATGCAGGTCTATTTCATTGACAACGATGACTATTTCCACAACCGTTCAATGACAACAGATGAGAACGGCAATGAGTATGATGACAACGATGAACGTACTATATTCTTTGCACGCGGAGTACTTGAGACCGTAAAGAAACTGCGCTGGTGCCCCGAGGTAATACACTGCCACGGATGGATATCGGCACTTGTTCCGCTTTTTGTAAAGAGAGCATACAACGAAGAGCCTTCGTTCCGCGACTCAAAGATTGTAATCTCACTCTATGATGACAACTTCAGCAACACACTGCCCGACAATTTCCTGCAGAAGATGCTCCACAAGGAGATGCAGGAGGATGCTGTAAGCGAGGTTGCGACACCAATCACATACAATGAACTTGCCAAGTTGGCCATCAGATACAGCGACGGCATCATAATCAATGGCGACAATGTATCACAGGAGCTAATCGAGTACGCGAAATCACTCGGGAAGCCTGTACTTCCAAAGCCAACCGATGAGGAGTACCACCAGGCATGCAACGAGTTCTACGATACAGTATTTGAATAAAGATATTTTCCAAGCAACCCCTGATGGAGTTGCTTGGAAACTGAATGAGCATTATTAACAAATTCCGACACCAACAAGAGTAATAAAGAACTTATGAAGAGACTATTCTCATGTTTTTTATTGGCCATGGCAACAGTGCTTGTCTTCACACAGTGCGATGACACCACCGACTCGATAGGCAGCAGTGTTGTGCCCGAGAATGACAAGATAACAGCCAGGACGGACACACTGTTTGCCAACAGCAGGACCATAATGGCAAACGATTCGATTCTTGCAGGCTCAAGCGATGTATATCTCGGTCAGTACACCGACAGCGAGAGCGGCACTACATTTGTATCAAGTTTTGTCACACAGTTCAGCTGCGCCAAAGACTTTGAGTTTCCCGAGGAGGGCGTCATCGGCGACAGCGCGTCGTATACCAAGCTGCGTCTGTACTTCAACGAATACTACGGAGATTCGCTGAACGCCATGCGTTGCGAGATATACGAGCTTGACAATACCCTTGAGGAGGGAACGCCATACTACACCAACCTTGACCCCGAAGAGTTCTACGATGTAGAGAAAGCACCTTTGGCAACAAAGACATTCAACGCTATTGATTTCAATCTTCACGATACAATACTCAACAGCGAGGACTATACAAGACACATTGAGATCACGTTGCCTAACAGCATCGGCAAAAGGTTCATCAGCAAGTTCTACGAGACCGACGCAGATGGCAAGAACATAGGCAAGGCACACTTTGCGAACTCCGAGGCATTCATCAACGACGTTTTCAAGGGAATATATGTAAAGTGCACTCATGGTGACGGAACAGTGTTGAGGATATACCGCACACGTATGGATGTCGGTTTCAAGCGTTACATTGCCAGCAGTAGTGGCGAGAAGGACTCAATACAGGCTCTCTCTGCCCCATTCTACTCCGGTAAGGAGGTATTGCAGGCAAACAAGTTCGACAACAACGACCTAAAGCCCCTTGTCGATGAGAAGGAGCACACATACATAAAGACCCCGGCCGGGCTCTTTACCGAGGTGCAGTTGCCTATCGTAGAGCTTGTCGAGGGCAGTGATGACATCAATTCTGCGAAGATGTCATTCACACGCTACAACGAGGAGAGCGGCTTTACCACAAAAGCACACAGCAACCTGCTGATGATAAGGAAGAGCGAACTCTACAGTTTCTTCCTGAAGAACAAGCTTACCGACAGCAAGACATCGTTCCTGACCACTTTCGACAACAGCACCAACGAGTACACATATGCCAACATAGCCAACCTGTTCAAGAACTGTTACGATGAGTACATAAAAAGCGGGCTGAGCCTCAGCGAATGGGAGGCAAAACATCCCGATTGGGACAAGGTCGTGCTCATTCCTGTATCAACGACCAAGGATTCCAACGGCAATGTCGTCAAGATTGTACATGATATAAGCATAAGCAGCATGCGCTTGCGTGGAGGTACAGAGTACCGGATACCGATTGAGGTAGTGACAAGCAAGTTCAACAAGTGATTGGCCGACAGCCAAGATAAAACAAGTCCGCTGCATATTACGAAATATGCAGCGGACTTGTTTTATACCTCAACTACAATCGCTGTATACCGGCATGAACGCCTCAAGCAGGCATGCATTGCTTCAAGGGTTTTCAAGGCATTACGTCCATACAACAAGAGAGGGCAAAAAAGAACAGAGACGGCACATGTGCCGTCTCTGCCAATATCATTGAGTGATGCGATTACTCAGCCTTTGGCTTTCTACCGCATTTCCTCTTTGGTTTCTCCTCTGCTACAGGCTCCTCAGCAGGCTCTTCCTTCTTGGCAGCCTTCTTGGCCTTTGTAGCGAGCTTTGACTTCAGCTGCTCAACCTCAGCCTCGAGCTGTACAATCTCAACCTCCTGGTTGTCGATTACCTGCTGCAAAGCACCGAGTTCCTCGTTATCCATATCGGGATACTGCGCGCGTACACGTGCAAGGAAGTCGCCCAGGATATTCATGTAGTTAGTGAAAGCATCGTATGGAGACTCGTAAATGCAACGCTCTGTAATGATACCGTTCTGCTTTGTAGTCATGAAACGGAGGTTCTCCGCAGCCTGCAAGTAGTCGAAATCCTGCTTCAACTTCTTGTCGTCGGTAAGCATGATACGGTCTGCAACGCTGTAGAGCTTGTTGAATGCCTCACGCTGCAATGTGTTACCCAACCATGAGCTTGCATCGCGCTCCTCATCCATCCAAGAGAGTGGATAGGGAACCTCAAGTGGACCTACTGACTTATGGTTGTCGATAATCTCTGATGGGGTTGCGAAGATGATACCCTTTGCAGCCGCGCAAGCAGGGATAGCCTTCAGGAAGTCGAGGATGTGTGACTCAAGAGGCTGTGCCATACCGATAGCAGAAAGGTTCATGAAGATATTGATGACATTCTCCTCCTCGGGAAGCTGTGCAATCCAATCGATGTATGTCTCGGCAAAGAGAGGATACTCGCTCCACGCAGGATTAGAGAAACGGAGTGAAATATCATCCGACAACTTATAGTCGCGGAGCAAGAGCTTCAGGTTCGAAGCAAGCGCGCAGTTGTACACGAAGTGTGGACTCTTCCATGCGAGGATGTGCTTTGCACCCTCTGAAAGCATACCCTTGAAGCCCATCTGAGATGCCATCTCACCAATCTCATCAGAATATATGAGACCTGAGTTGCGCAATACCTTAGGCTTTTTGCCGAAGAGTTCCTTGATTTTGCGGTTCTGGCGCATAACCTCTTCCATGAACACCTCCTTAGAAGCCAAAGAAGAGAGGCCATGTGAATATGGTTCGCAGAGGAACTCGCAGCTGCCTGTCTTGTTAATCTCGTGCAGCAATTCAATTACCTGAGGAGCATAAAGCTCAAGCATCTCAAGACCAACACCTGATACAGAGAACGCAACCTTGAATGCACCATTGCTCTCCTTAATCATCTCAAGCATGGTCTGCAAGGCAGGAACATAAGATTTCTCTGCAAGTTCTATTGTCATGCTCTCGTTAGCATAGTCATCATAGTAGTAGTGGTCACTACCGATATCGAAGAAACGATAGCGTTTCAACTGTCTGATCTGATGCAACTCGAAATAGAAACAAATTGTTTTCATATTATTTCTTTGATTTTAATTATTACCAACCCAATACTTTCTCATACATTTTACGCAGTCTCAATGCAACATCCTCCCATGTGATGCTGTCAACCTCCTTGCGACCCTCTACCTTCAGGTACTCATACAACGACTCATTGTTGCAGATTGAATAGATAGCGTCAGCCATGGCGTTGATATCCCAGTAATCGGTCTTGATACACTTGTCGAGAATCTCGGCACAACCGGACTGTTTTGAGATGATTGAAGGAACGTCACACTGCATCGCCTCAAGCGGAGATATACCGAACGGCTCACTCACCGAAGGCATGATATAGACATCACTTGCCTTGAGGCACTCGTAAACCTGACGGCCACGCATGAAGCCCGGGAAGTGGAAGCGGTCAGAGATGCCGCGCTGTGCCACCAAGCGAATCATGTCGTTCATCATGTCGCCGCTACCTGCCATACAGAAACGGATGTTCTTTGTCTTCTTGAGAACCTGCGCAGCAGCCTCGACGAAGTACTCGGGTCCCTTCTGCATTGTGATACGTCCGAGGAATGTAACTACCTTCTCACCAGGAATCTTCTTTGGAACAATGTCAAGAATATCCTGTGAAAGCGGAGTTACGGCATTGTGCAGTGTAGACACCTTGTCGGGGTGCTGATGATACTTGTGGATGACCGTCTGGCGTGTCAGCTCACTCACACAGAAGATGTGGTCGGCATTGTCCATACCGTTCTTCTCGATAGCATACACTGTAGGGTTGACATTACCACGGCTACGGTCGAAATCGGTAGCATGAACATGGATAACCAGTTTCTTGCCCGACACCTGCTTTGCATGGATACCTGCAGGGTATGTCAACCAGTCATGTGAATGAATGATATCGAACTCTTCAGTACGTGCAACGACACCTGCTATGATAGAGTAGTTGTTAATCTCATCGTGAAGATTGTCAGGATAACCGCCTGCGAACTCCATACAACCAAGGTCGTTGGTGTTCATATAGCTGAAATCGCTGTATATGTGCTCTCTGTAGCGGTAGTACTCCTCGGGAGTCATAACCTTGCCGATGCGTGAGTTCACGTAGTCATGGTTGACATCTTTCCACACGATGGGTACAGAGTTCATCGCAACGATTCTAAGGAAACTGTTGTCCTCATCACCATATGGTTTGGGGATACAAAACTTAATCTCCACATCGCCCTGCTGAACGAAGCCTTTAGTAAGTCCGTAACTTGCAGTGCCGAGTCCACCCGAGATATGAGGGGGGAACTCCCAACCGAACATTAATACTTTCATATCTTATCCCTCCATTTTTGATTCATACTGTTTTAGTATCTGGCTTGTGCGCAGAATTGCAGCCACATTCATTGCGAATGCCACAGCACCACGTCCCTTGAATGGCGGGTTGCCGTCGAACACCTCGGGAATTGAACCGATGCAATGCTGTACAATCTCATCCTCATAGCCAATCATCTGGCGCTGAACGAATGATACGCCGCTGAGCTTGTATATCTTGAGGTATGCCTCATAGTAGAAGCCACCGAGCCAAGGCCATGCTGTGCCCTGATGATATGCATAGTCGCGCTGTATCTGAGGACCTACATAATTCGGATTGTAACCTACGCTCTTGGGCGAGAGTGAACGCAAGCCGCGTGGAGTAAGCAACTCCTTGGTAACGGTGTCAAGCACTTTCTTCTTCTGCTTAGAGTCAAGCGGAGAGTGGTCGAGAGCTACGGCAAAAATCATGTTCGGACGAACGCTCCAATCGACATAGTCACCATCGACATAATCATAGAGATAGCCATGCTCATTGATGAACACTTCGGTAAATGCCTTGCCGGCAAGAGGGATGAGACGTGCCAGAGAGGCCTTGACATCCTCGTTGTGTGTAAGCTCAGCCATCTCCTCGATGAACTTGAGGGCATTATACCACAAAGCGTTGATTTCCACCACATAGCCTGTACGTGGAACTACAGGACGGCCATTGGCAGTGGAGTTCATCCATGTGACAGCCTTGTCACGGCCGTATGTTGCAAGCAAGCCGTTCTGTGCAACGCGCAAGTTGCTGTGGCGGTTATTGCGTACAAAGTCATAGATGAGCATCAGCAGGTCGCCATACTGGTCACGGCAAGCCTCCAGACCGCACTCGTTCGCGTACTGCTGGATAGCC
The DNA here is from genome assembly GCA_017536695.1 of Bacteroidaceae bacterium. Classification (GTDB taxonomy): domain Bacteria; phylum Bacteroidota; class Bacteroidia; order Bacteroidales; family Bacteroidaceae; genus HGM04593. The sequence continues at coordinate 23,908 of JAFXGX010000092.1, forward strand.
CATACTGCCCAGAGGAGGACGTCGGGATGTTCCATTTCATATATTTTGCACTCGCTTGGCCTGTCGTAGATGTAATCCTCGACAGCGATGCGTGCAGTCTTCATAACCCTTTCATACTCCTCGACATTACCCTGGGAGAGTGTTAGACCCGGCAATGACACGAAGAGGTCACGTGCGCGGCACTTGAACCAAGGATAACCAGCAAGAATATATGTATGCTTGCCCTGTACATTGAAGAACTGGTTGCCTGCACACTTCATGCAGTTCATGAAGTCATCGCGCAGGAAACGGATTTCCTCCTCATGCTCAAACGCAGCCTTCATTGTGCGTGAGGTCATAGGAGAGACGCCGCCTGAGAAGACAATGCTCTCGCCAGCCTTCATCTTCACCTCGAAGTAACCGGGAACGTAGAGGTCCTCGTTGAAATCGTAACCGCGCTCAAGCTCCTTCACATACTCGATACCGCGATACCAGTCGGGACGGTAAACGAATTCATTCTTCTTGTTGAGCTGCATGTAGAGGTCGGGGTAGTCGGCATACATACGCATGCTGATACCGTTCTCCACCTCCTTGTAGCTGCGGTCGGCGATATTATTCTCATGTGTGTACTCACGCACGCTGCGGAATGCACAGAACGGACGCAGACGCAATGTAACTGCCGTGTTCGCCTTCAAGAGGGTGTAACGAATAAGGATTCTGTTCTCATGATGTACAAAGGCTTTCTCTTTCTTAAGCCATACGCCGCCCACATTATAGATTGTAGTCGGCACGCGCTCCCAGGCAAACTCGCGAATGTATTTGTTGCCTCGTGGACTGAAGTTGTCGCCATTGTACTTGTGCAGACCCAAGTTGAACTCCGCACCATGCAAAACTACAGTCTCATCGAGCGACGACAGCAACACGTGGTTCTCGTCATCGAGTTCGGGGATGGGGACAACCAACAGGCCGTGATACTTACGGGTATTACAGTCAACAATTGTCGAACAGTGGTAAGCACCCGAGCGGTTAGTTCTCAGAATCTCCTTTTGCAACGACTCTTCCAAGTTCGTCATCAGCGTTTTTTCGAATCGCAAATAACTCATCTCGTACGAATTTATATATTAAAAAACAAGTTTCTATAACTCCCCAAATATAACAAATATTAAAATCAACAGCAAGCAAGAGGAAGTAATTTTTTAAAAATTAATGAAAAACGGCGAAAAAATCACTCATTGAAGAGCGAAAACGACACCTTATAGCCTATTTTATGGAAAGAAGCCCTCCCAAAGCCCACAAACAGTCCGATATTCACATAGGGAGTCTCCACACCATAACCACACTCCCAGTAGGGCATGAGGTGTGAAATGAAGAGCATATTGGCATACAGGGACTCGTTCTTTATGAACCGCAACGAAGGCAATGCGCGCTGCAGAAAAAGGAACGGCGACTCATAGCTCGCGTTCATACAGAAATATTTGTCGGCCGAGCCATACCACTCCCGTTCGAGCAGTTGGAAAACGCCGCTAATCTCATCCTCCCTGTCAAGCGGGAGGAGGGAGTTCCGCAGGAAGGCATAATCGACAAAGTATATATTGTCGGCAAGGAAATAGCCGCCACCCGCGACACGCAGATATAAAGAGGCTGCAGAAGAGACACGACGCCTGTGCTGTGCCTCGAGTTCAACTCGTGTGTAACGCCCTTTGCAGGCGAAAATGCCGCTTACCCCCTGCTCCACATCCAACGAGAAACGCGGAGCCAGCGAGCCGAGATTCACTTTTTTGCCGCCCGCTATATAATAATACATTCCAGGCTGCCAGGTCACACGCAGATGAGGAGCGAAACGTCTGTAGTATCTGTCAAGAGGCACATCATCCTCGCCGGCATCAAGCACGCTTCGATAGAGGGAGCGCCGGTAGAAGTTCGCTCCAAGTTGCAGTTCAAGGCCATTCAGAAGCTCAAACCTGACATCGGTCTTGACATGGAAATCACGGTAATAGACCATCGGTAGCCTGTCAAAGCGCAACGAGTCGAGCGAACTCTCCTTTATATAATCGAGCACGCGGCTGCTATATGCACTAGTACCGCGTCCTATGTCGAGTGTAAGGGCCGCGCGCCTCAAAGGAGCAAAAAAGAATGCGCCATAGACGTTCCAGTACGGCTCACGATACTTGAAGTTATACCCGAACTGGGGCTTTACCTCAATTGAACGCCCCGATGAAAAGCGGCTCCGCATATTGACCGCGAGTTTGTAAGAGAGGCCTTTGCTTGAACTATAGGATAGATACGAAGGATTTATCAACGGCGATATCTTGAGGTCACTGCCACCCCATGCAAGGGTGTGGCTGCTGATAGCCGCATCACCCACTCTCCACAGCAAGTTATTCATATCGCCCCCACTGTCTCTTCGAGAGCCGGAAGCATTATTACCATGAGGCGTAATGCCTTTCGAGAGGTAAAAAAGGGAATCGGCATAGGAAAGCGGAATAGGCCTGAGCGAATCGACGGAGGCCTGCCCGACGTCGGCAACCGCAAAGGATGAAGAACCGACATCATAGTTACGGCGGCGGTGTCTCTTGTCCTCATATGGCAGAAGACGGCTGTATCTGAAAATGCCATCGGCTACTATACCGATATCGTTCCTCGCGAACGAGTAGTCTATCGAGAGTGATACCGAATCGACCACCAATCCCTTGAGCGCACCGCCCGCCATTGCGTACGACACCGAAAAATGGAACTGCTCATTACGCCCCTGCATAAACACCTCATACAACAGCGTGTCACTCCTGCCCACTACAAACGAGGCTGCCTCAAAGAGCTGTATGTTGTCATAACGGGGGACGGCAAGCACACACACCCTGCCCGGCACATCATAGGCATCATCAACGGAAAAATCATAGTAGTCGCTGTTCGAGCGCGACAACGGCGACAGATACTCCTCGTCGAACAGCCGCTCGCCCGAGAGCTGCGGTGTCATGAATTCAAGTACACAATCCATTTCGCCGGTACTCTTGCCGAAAGTAGAGAGTTCATCCACGCGGCGTATCTCAGGCAGACGGCTATGTATATGTCTTACCTTATAAAGATATTCCGAGAGATACGAATTCTCATCCTTATCGAAGCGTGTCATGTTAGGGAAATAGTTGACCAGCAAGTTTTTTCTCCTTGCCTCGACCCGCTGCTTGAGGTAGAGCTCCGCATCAATGAGTTCCATGGAAGAGTGCTCCCCACAGAGATAAAGGCGCTCCATGATGGAGAGCGCCAGAGAATCGGCCGTCGCCGCCAATGGAGCGAGCAATGGCAGAAGCAAGAGAAAGAGTGTGGTCAGCGTCCTTTGCATAGACAAAAAAGGGTGTTCAAAATAACAATTTCTCACACCCCATTTATTATTGTATCAAATTTCACTTCAATGCTGCCCTTATCTTGAGCAGACGGTCGAGCAGCCCCTCAAGGAGGTCAAGACGGAGCATATTGGCGCCGTCACTCTTCGCCACCTCGGGATTCTCGTGCGTCTCTATGAAAAGGCCGTCCGCACCTACGGCAATGGCAGCTTTGGCTATCGTTTCAATCATCTGAGGCATGCCGCCCGTAACACCGGCTGTCTGGTTGGGTTGCTGCAATGAGTGTGTGATATCCATGACCACCGGATAGCCGAAACTCTTCATCTGGGGTATACCGCGGAAATCCACGACTAGGTCCTGATAGCCAAAGGTGGTTCCGCGCTCGGTAAGCATCACATTGCCGGCACCGCCCTCCGAAACGACCTTCTCGGCAGCGAACTTCATCGCGTCGGCCGAAAGGAACTGTCCTTTCTTTATGTTCACTATACGCCCAGTCTTGGCAGCCGCGACAAGCAGGTCGGTCTGTCGGCAGAGGAACGCCGGAATCTGAAGGATATCGACATATTCAGCAGCCATCTCAGCCTCCTCGGCAGAGTGAATGTCTGTCACCACAGGAATATTGAACGTTTCGCGTACCCTGCGGAGCACACGCAACGCATTCTCATCACCGATGCCGGTAAAGGAGTCAAGACGCGAGCGGTTAGCCTTGCGGTACGAGCCTTTGAAAACATAAGGTATATTCCTCTCTGCCGTCATCGCCACTACACGCTCGGCAATTCTCATTGCCATCTCCTCGCCCTCAATAACACAGGGGCCCGCCAAGAGAAAGAAATTCTCGGTAGATGTTAACTCTCTGATTGTCATGATTTCTTATTTATTTTTGAAGGTATTATCAAATTAAGTGACTCCGGTTCCACGACCACACGTAGCGGGAACTCCGGTTTGAACGGACGTCCGTCGATACCTATTCCGGCACCGCCCACATCTTCAATGAGGATATCCGTTGTCCTGAACGGCTCAACGAGCTTGAAGTTAAGGATTCTACGGCGCATGAGCATATGTAGACCCTCGAGTATCCCCAGAAACTTGGGCATCCTTATCGCCGAGACATCGAGCCATCCGTTATAAGGAACCGCGCTCGGGGTCATTCCATAGCCACGGGAATTGCCGATGAAAAGCATCATCAGTTTTTTGTCCACGGTCTGACAGTTGAGCCTGAACCTCATGTGATAGTTCTGCCTGCTGAAAAGCAAGTGGAAGATACCAAGAATACGGTATGCCAGGCTGGCAAAGAATGTCCTCTTCTTGTTCGCCAACTCCACAATATATGCCGACACGCCTATGTTCAGGACGTTCAGGAAGTAGCGCCTCTTCTCATTGTCTTCGGAACCGTATACACAGCAACCGACATCGACCTTACGCACCCTGCGGGTCATAATGCAGTCAATGGCGCTCTTGTAATCTCCGTCCGACAATCCCCAGAAACCCGCATAGTCATTGGCTATGCCACAAGGCACAATGCCGAGCGCCACCATAGAGCTGTTGGGCGATGACATTATTCCATTCACGGCATCCTGGAGGACACCGTCACCTCCTACCACCACAATAGTCTCATATCCGTTGTCGGCCAACATCCTTGCGTGACGCTCTATCGAGTCGAAATTCTCAGACTGGATAAAATCATACTCTACACCCTTGCTTGCAAGATACTCGCGGATTTCTTTCCACCTCTTCATCGGCCGCAATGAACCAGCCTTGGGGACATATATTATTCCCCAACGGTGCCTGTTCCTGTTCACGTTCTCATTCATAGAGCATCCCTTTTATCTGTTCAACCACCTGTCCACTTTCAAGTGAAGCATCAACCCACCTTATCGGCACCCCGCGTTTCTCCATTCCGCGGAACCATGTCATCTGCCGCTTGGCGAACTGATGTATCGCTATCTCAAGAGCACGCACCATTTCATCATATTCCATGGCTCCGGTAAGATACAGCGTCAGGAACTTGTACTCAAGACCGTAGTAAACCAACTGTTCTGAAGTTACTCCGCTATCGAGCAAGCCACGCACCTCATCGACCATGCCCTGTTCGAGACGCTCACGCAGACGTCGGCTTATCCTTTCACGACGTATCTCCCTATCGACAGACATACCCACAACAAGAGCGTTCAGCCGGGGAAAAGAGCGTTCTTCCACCGGGCACGATAGATAGTACTCCTCAATCTCAATGGCACGTATCGCACGTTTTTTGCTATCGGTATCGGTATTGTTATGCAGCTGCTTGTATGTTGCGAGTATCGCGGTCAGTTCTTCGAGACTCTTTTCCTCAAGTTCCGCACGCAAGACAGGATTCTCGGGTACCGGCAGAAGGCGATAGCCCTTAAGTACAGACTCCACATAGAGACCGCTTCCGCCGCACATTATGGGGAATGAGCCGCGTGCCTTCATATCTTCATAAGCAACGAGGAAATCGCGCTGGAACTCGAAAAGATTATATTTTTCCCCTGCATCAACGATATCTATAAGGTGTGACGGGACAGTAACCCCATCACGTGTATATTCGGCGATATCTTTGCCTGTTCCTATGTCCATGCCACGATACACCTGACGGCTGTCGGCACTGATAATCTCGGCACCATCAATAGATAGTGCCAAATCAACCGCCAACGAGGTCTTGCCGCAGGCTGTAGGGCCGACGACTGCAAGGATATCATATTTTTCTTTCCGTTGTTCCATAATGAAAAGTGCAGGCAGAAGAGGCCCGACAAACCATTATCATAGCGCGAAGTTAATGCAAGTTGAGCGCAATAACAAAAGATGTTGTCTAATTTTTGTCATTAGCTCTCCTTTAGGACAAAAAAAGAGAGACACCGGCTACACATGCGCGTATGCGCGCGGACATTATATAAATATAATAATATGAGAATAGAGCCGGCACGCCGGCTCTATTCTCATATTATTACAAAAGCGAATTACTTAACAATCTTGAACGAGCGGATAGCCTTACCCTCCTTGAGGATAACAACCACATATACGCCGCTGTTCACATCCGCTACAGAAATCTCGCGCACCTCGCCAGCACGCACCTCGAAGGCATTGTTGGCAACGACCTTACCGTCCGCTGCGAACACTGCGACCTCAAAGAGACCGTCCTCGGCAAATAGCACGTTCGCTGTACCCTCGAAAGGCTTCGGATAAACCATATAGCCACCTTCGCCTGCGACATCCTCAATAGATGTAACAACGATATAATCGCTAATGGTCTTTGTTGCAGAGCCCCATGAGTTAGTTGCGACAAGAGTTAAAGGATACTTGCCGGCTACACCTGTGTATGTAGCATTCGCGGTTGTAGCAGTAGAAGCATTCAGACGTGCACCCTCAACCATCCACTTTGAAGACTCGTAGTTGATTGGGAAGCTACCTGTAAGCATAGGTACACCAAGAGTAGTTGTAAGCTGATTCTGCTTGTAATCAACAGTCCTGCCGTTCTCCTCCTTACCTGTTGTCATATAACCACCGGGGACAGCTGACGCATTCTTTCCGGTATTCGGGAAGTAGATATAACCCTCGGAATCAGTCTTCTGCTCTTCAAATGTGAAGTAGCCCTCAAGGTTTGCCGGGGCTGTCTTGTAACCCTTCATTGCCTCCTTGACCTCGGCCTCGCTAAGAGCCTTGCTCCATATCTGAACCTCATCAACCCATCCGGTCAAACTTGCCAGATTGGTCATTGAGCCGCCGACATAGAACTTCGCACCATTCTTCCAGTTGTACGGTCCTCTACCACGTGATGTTCCGCTAGCGATAAGTTTGCCATTAAGATAAAGTTGCAACTCCTTACCGGCCTTCACGGCACATACGTGATACCATACACCAGGCATCAGGCTATAACCATCAGAAAGGATATCTACATCGTTATTGTGCTCGTAGTTTGGCGTACCAGCACGAGGTCCATCAGTTGACAAAGACAACTCATTTTCAGCATTGTCACGTTTGATATTATTATTCTTGGCATAGCCTGCCGGACGGATTGCAGTCCACATCTCGCCCCAGACATTATCGGTCCACGAAGCGCCATTTGTATCATGATTACGGTTAACCTTTGTCATAAGCAGAGTACCCAATGACGCGTGCTCGAACTTCTCGACCTTAAACCAAAGAGCAAACGAAGTATTTGTGTACTCGCTCATGATTGCTGCGTCAACAGTGAACTGATATGGCTCGCTCATGTATAGAGACTGCGATACGGTACAAGGAGCACCATTATACTCGGCACCGGTAGCAATCTCTGCTGTAAAATTAACTTCGCTACCCTTCTCAACTTCTGTTACATCGGCTGAGATATTACCTATCTGCGGCAGACGTCCTGTCTCCTCGGGAGTAACGAGAATCAGCGAACGATTCATAAGTGTCTGATCGTCAGTTATAACCTCAACATCGTAACTGCCCACTGACGGGAGTGATGTTGTCAGAGTAAGGACACTGCTTGCACTTGCAACCATTTCGTTTGTCAATGCATTATATATCTTGATATCAGCAACCGGGTGATTCGGATCCTCGAAACCAATTGTAAACTCTTCGCTCGGCTTGATAACATCCTTGTCTACTGTAAGAGTCTCAATCATTGTCAGAGGCTCCTCAATCTCCTCGCTCCATACGATGTCGCTCATTGCACGGCCATCCTTACCGACTGCACGAACACCAATCTGCAAAGTCTCGACCTGCGGAATGAGAGACGCGTCAACAACATATGCAGCCCATGAAGTGGTTGTTGTAACAAGAGTCTCCACATCGCCCTGCTTTACATAAATCTCGTAGTACCATGTGCCAACCTCCTCGTTATATACGGGACAGCCTTCGTACTCCGCAGGGCGTGTAGCCGGTGTAGGCATTTCAAACACAATCTTGACATCAGCACGGTTATAGTAACGTTTCATTACCTCGGCGTGAGTAATCGTCGGGGTCTGCGGCTGTTCGTTGAAAGCAGCTGGAACAAACGCGAACTCACCAAGAAGAACCTCATATGCCGCATCAGTGTTCTTGACAGAAAGACCTACACAACCGATAACATCACCGACTGCCAAACCTGACTCTGAAGCCTTGATGACCACCTCGTTCCACTCGCCTGCCTTAAATTCACCTGCAACAGGAATATACTTGAAACTATTCTCGGCACCCTGCTTTGCAACCATAAGTTCAAGGTTGGCTGCAGTAGCCTTAGGCTTGAACACAAGACGGAACTCATCATCAGCAGCAGCCACGTTCCACTTTGTAGCAAACAGACGTACATCGGAACGTTCTGTTGCGCCATGAATCTTCAGACAAGAGCCGGCAAACCATGCATCATCATATGTAAAGTCAAGAGCAATTGCATCGGCAGGAACTGTCTTGCCGTCACCATTATCTACCCACCAGCGCCATGTAGGAAGCAAGTCCTGCATACCGTAGTTATACCACTTGTGGTTCCATGTAGTTACACCCTCCTTATTGAAGAAACGGCCGTTACCAAGGTTGAAACGTGTAACGAAAGGAAGTTCATCAAGTGTAGAGCGCTCTATTACAGCTGTCGCGTAGCCATGCCAGTCCTTAAGGTCGCTAAATGATGATGTAACAACCCCATTGTTCAATTTAGGCAAGTTAAGCACATTGCGGTTACCGCCAGAGAAAAGCATTTCCTGTTTTTTCTGATACTCGTTCTGTACAGCATAGTCGCTCTGACCGCCTTCTGTAGAAGATATATAAAGCTGGTTGCGGTCATGAGCACCCCATATTACAAGACTTACCGGATATTTCATCACGACATCCCAACCGGCATTACCATATGTTCCATAACCACGGCCCTGCATGTCATAACCTGCATATACATCAAATGTTGAACGTCCATGACTCCTTGCAGTTTCAATACTCTGCTGCAGACCCGACTCACTCCAGTTATAATTAAGGAAGAAGACATCCGTTACAGGCTGATTTGTTGCTGCATGGTGGAACCAATTGTTGTTGTCAGTTGTAAGTTTGCATCCGTTATCGCTCAATGCACCGGTATTAGAAACAAAAGCATACCAATCCACATGGAAAGGATGATTCAGTTCCTTTGCAATCTTATGACACTCAGCCAGGAACGGAATGAAACGGCTATACACTGTGTAACCCCAATAGCCTTCAGGATTGAAACAGAGACCGTCAATACCATAGTACTTCAGGAACTGGATGAGTTTACGTGAATATTTGTACTTATCACCGTATGAGTTTGTACCCGGGGTTGCAAGTTCAAAGAGCGTCTTACCGGGTTCTTCCATTTGGTTCACACCTGCTCCCCAATCAATGAAGTATGTACAGCCGGTCTTTACACCATTCTTGTGTGCGACATCGTTAAAGGCACCCGGAACACGCCAGAAACCGTTTGTCCAGTTAGAGTGGATATCCACATACTGCCACATGTTGAAGTTGTCTGCATCGAAGTTATAACGTGGCAGAGCGCCCCACTTCTTACTCATTTCACCCGTAGGTGCCATCCAGCAGAAATTCTTATTGTTTTCATCATTAAGATTATCGTTCGCCTGGTCACCGGGACGGAAACGATTCTTCAACGGAACACGAGAAATCCAGAAGTTCTCATCAACGTAACCGGCATCACCGTTCCATGGTTTGCCGGGTTCCCACTTATCCAAGGCACTGACTATGTTTTCGGGCCTGCCATCCTTCACATACATCTCGTGCGAGGGAAAACTCTGCGCCACTGCGCCTGCTGCAATAAGTGAAATTGCAAATGCAAGTAATTGTTTTTTCTTCATACTATGGAATTTAAAAATAAAAATACTTTAACCGGTGGTACTCCCAAAAGCACCATTCATGATTAAACTTTGCTAATATATATATTTTTTTCAATGAAAGTAATACTTTTTACCTTAAAATTAAACAACCGTCCGGAATTACAGTCTTATTACATATGAAAGCTGAATATTACATGAAGCGGTAACGTAAATTTCAACCCAGGGAGATATGCGATAGCACAAAAAAGGACATCAGAGAAACCATTATGTAATACAGCGGATTCGATTAGGTTAAAAAAACAAAAAACGGACCGAGTAGTACACTATTTGCCTTTCATAATAGTTATATCATTATGTAAAAACGGATAAAAATGTACGAAAATCTTTTACGCCTGCCTTACTTTCAGGGCATGAGCAAGGATGAGATAACATCAATACTCGACAAAGTGGCGTTCGACTTTCAAAACCTGTCGGACGGCGACACAATATGCAACACCGGTGAACGGTGCGACAAATTCATCATCGTAACAAACGGCGAGGCACTATCTACCGTCGTTGCTCCAGACAGCACCTACTCTCTGACCGAGAAGATAGAGGCGCCATACGCCATTGAGCCATACTCCCTGTTCGGGCATGACACCACATTCAAACGCAAATATACGGCAAAGGGCAACTGCACAATTCTTGTCATAGACAAGCAATACCTGTTCAGCGAACTCACGAAGTATGAGATATTTACAATAAACTTCCTAAACCTCATCAGTCGCCGAGCGCAGATGCAGAGCTATGCCATATGGCACTATACCCCATCGAGCATCAAAGGACGCATAGCGCAATTCATAGGCATGCGCTGCAACAGCATCAAGGGAGAGAAGAGCGTGCAGATAAAGATGGAGCGCCTTGCCGGCATTCTGTGCGAGACACGACTTAACATATCAAAAGCACTCAACGAGATGCAGGAGGAAGGCTACATAGAACTCCACCGCAAAGAGATTATCGTACCCTCGCTGAAGAAGATGATTGAGGAGATTAAGGAGTAATCTTGACAAGCGGCATGCTATGCGAGCGATTGGCAACCAAGAGTACCTGAATTTTTGCTACGGCAATGCAGAAGAGCGTTGCTTGCGACGGCAGAACCTTGGTTTCCCGTTTTTACCTTCCACATTTTACCTTTCCAAGCCCATCTTTAAGCATTAAAAATGAAAAAAGCCGAAAAATCTTTGGCACAACAAAAGAAACGCACTATCTTTGCACACGAAAACGGACAAACGTAACGTTTTCACACATAAAGGTCGGTTCCGTAGCTCAGCTGGATAGAGCAACGCCCTTCTAAGGCGTGGGTCAAGCGTTCGAATCGCTTCGGAATCACAAAAGATGATGAAACAGCTGTTTCATCATCTTTTGTTTTATTGGACGCTGAAGCGAGCACACTGGTTCGACGGCTATAAATAACGGCTCAACGTAAAATTCTGAGGGATTTCATTTTTACGCATATAATTTTGCCAGTCTAAAAAGGGGGATTATTTATATATTATCCCTCTGAACAGTAGCTCGATTTTGAGATTCTTCGCTCCGTTACTCTTCGCTCCAGAATGACAA
>JAFXGX010000009.1 GCA_017536695.1 Bacteroidaceae bacterium
AGGCAGAAATAGGCCGTAACGCAGTTTAGGCCAATTTCCCCCGCCTGAATATTTTCATCAGGCAGAAATAGGCCGTAACGCAGTTTAGGCCAATTTCCCCCGCCTGAATATTTTCATCAGGCAGAAATAGGCCGTAACGCAGTTTAGGCCAATTTCCCCCGCCTGAATATTTTCATCAGGCAGAAATGACATAAAGAGCCACATGAATTCATGTGGCTCTTTATGTCATTTCTGTCCCATGTCCCTTACATGGCGCAGTATCTCGCTCGAGAAGAGGAAATCGTTGAGGGTCTTGTTGTCGGTATTTAGAATCTCCTTCTTGTTGCCCTCCCAGCAGAGCTTGCCGTCGGCAAGGAACAGGATGTTGTCGCCTATGTTCATCACCGAGTTCATGTCGTGGGTGTTGACAATTGTCGTTATCCCGAACTCGCATGTGATGTCATGTATCAGTTCATCGATGACAAGCGATGTCTGCGGGTCAAGACCCGAGTTCGGTTCATCGCAGAAGAGGTATTTGGGGTTCATGGCTATGGCGCGTGCGATAGCGGCACGTTTCTGCATTCCGCCCGATAGCTCTTCGGGGCTTTTGTTGTGTGCGCCCGTGAGGTTCACGCGGTCAAGGCACGCACGGGCACGTTGCAGACGCTCGTTGTATGTCATTGTAGAGAACATGTCCAACGGGAACATCACATTCTCGAGCACACTCATGGAGTCGAACAGAGCCGCATTCTGGAACAGCATTCCAATCTCCTGACGCATGAGCAGCCTCTCTTTCTTACCGAGCGAGAGCATGTCACGCCCGTCATATGTTATTGTTCCTCTGTCGGGAGTGAACAGGCCTACGATGCACTTCAGTAGAACGGTCTTTCCTGCACCGCTCTTGCCTATGATTAGGTTGGTCTTGCCGTTCTCGAAGAGTGCATTAATGTCCTTGAGTACCTCCTGTCCTTCAAAACTCTTGTATATGGATCTTACCTCTATCATTGCATCAGAAGTTGAGTCAGAATCATGTCCGAGAATAGTATCAGTGCGCTGCAGCTGACTACGGCGTCGGTGCTTGCCTTGCCGACCTCGATAGAACCGCCCTTTACATTATATCCGTAGAACGATGCTACCGACGTTATTACGAATGCGAAGAATATCGCCTTTATCACGCTGCACCAGATGTACCACTGGTTGAACTCATACTGTAGTCCCACGATAAGGTCCTGCGGAGTCATTATCCCTGTGAACTTTCCTATGGCGAATGCTCCGGCGATGCCGGCGGCGATGCTGAAGATAACAAGAATGGGAATCATGGACATAAGGGCTGCGATTTTGGGCATTATCAGGAAGTTCGCTGAGTTCACGCCCATAATCTCGAGGGCGTCAATCTGCTGTGTCACGCGCATGGCGCCAATCTCGGATGTTATGTTCGAACCTACCTTGCCGGCAAGAATCAGACACATTATGGATGATGAGAATTCAAGCAACAGAATCTCGCGTGTGGCATATCCGACAACCATCTTAGGCATCCATGGGCTCTCGACGTTAAGTTTCATCTGAATGCATATTACCGCTCCGATGAAAAAAGATATCAGCAGGACAATTGGGATGGAGTCCACGCCAAGCTGGTATATCTCGCGCATCATCTGCCTGAAGAATATCCTCCAGCGCTGAGGGCGTGACATGACACGTCCCATAAGAATGAGATAATTGCCGAATGTCTTTATTGAGTTGACCAGGAACATCTTGCTTGTTTTCTATAAAGAATTAACAATTGAGTGTACAAAGGTACTAAAAAATGCCCATGCATAGTGTTAATAAACATTACAAAGTTGTGACTTATCATCGTTTTGTATTCATAAAGCACTCCATTTTTTGTCGGAACGGCAAAAATGCATTATCTTCGCAAGTGTTAAAGAAATTACCATTATGGCAATGAACGGCAATGAGAATAATGCGGGCGAGCAGGAGCGTATGGTCCTGCGTACCGAAGGACTTGTCAAGAGATACGGCAAGCGTACGGTGGTAAATAATGTCTCGTTCGATGTCAAGCAGGGCGAAATCGTCGGTCTGCTTGGTCCTAACGGTGCCGGAAAGACTACATCGTTCTACATGACTACAGGCCTTGTAGTTCCTAATGGCGGCCGGATATTCCTTAACGATGAAGAGATAACGAAGTTTCCTGTCTACAAGCGTGCACGTGCCGGTATCGGCTATCTTGCCCAGGAGGCCAGCGTGTTCCGCAAGTTGAGCGTCGAGGATAATATTGCGGCGGTGCTTGAGCTTACCGGTAAGCCCAAGGAGTACCAGAGGGAGAAACTGGAGAGCCTTATCGAGGAGTTCCGACTTCAGAAAGTGCGCAAGAACCTCGGTGACCGTCTTTCGGGTGGAGAGCGCAGACGTACCGAGATTGCCCGATGTCTTGCCATTGACCCCAAATTCATAATGCTTGATGAGCCTTTTGCCGGTGTCGACCCTATTGCGGTCGAGGATATCCAGTATATCGTGTGGAAACTCAAGGACAAGAACATCGGTATCCTCATAACCGACCACAATGTGCAGGAGACATTGAGTATTACCGACCGTGCTTATCTGCTTTTCGAGGGTCGAATACTCTTTGAGGGAACACCCGAGGTTCTTGCCGAGAATCCAATTGTGCGCGAAAAATATCTGGGACGTGACTTCGTGTTGCGTAAGCGCGAGTTCCAGCTTGATGAGAGATGAACGAATTAAAGCAGCAACGGCGTTGCTGCTTTAATTCGTTATAAGTGAAAATGCAGAACGTGGACAGTTCTTCTGCATGCAGGCCATTGTTCCTGAATTGCTTCTAATTTTCATCAGACATTTCAACAAAATCGGTTTTTGCTTGATTTTGTGCCCAACTTGTTGTATTTTTGCACGCTCTAAATTCGGTATATAATATGCTCGTTTAGGGGATGCACCGTTCTTGCAGGGTGGTGTACCGCATTGAAAGGAATAACTTAATATATTTTATAATGGAATTTACACTTAAGAATCAGAGCGCTACAAGCGCAATCCTCTCTGTTACAATTCAGGAGGCAGACTATTCTGCATTGGTTGAGAAACAGTTGAAGAACATCCGTCAGAAGGCGAATATCCCTGGTTTCCGTCCAGGTATGGTGCCTATGGGTCTTGTAAAGAAGCAGTATGGTACTGCTGTAAAGGCCGAGGAAATCAACAAACTGTTGCAGACAAAGATTTTCGAGTATATCAGAGATAACAAGATTGACATGTTGGGCGAGCCTCTTCCGATAGAGGAGCAGCAGGCTGATATCAATATGGCCGATGACAAGGAGTTCACATTCGAGTTCCAGATTGCTCTCGCTCCAAAGTTCGATGCAGTCCTTGACAAGGGCGACAAGCTCCCTTACTATCGCATCCAGCCGACCGATGAGATGATTGAGGGTCAGGTAAACGCTTTCGCACAGCGTTGCGGCGAGTACAAGAAGGTCGATTCTTACGAGAGCGGTGACATGCTCAAGGGTACTCTTACCGAGTCTGTCGAGGATGGTATTGTCGTTCGCGAGGCTGTCATGATGCCTACATACATGAAGAATGAGGATCAGAAGGCTCTCTTCGCAGGTGTGAAGGTAGATGATGTCGTTACATTCAACCCGGCTGTTGCTTTTGACAACAATGAGGCAGAGCTCTCTTCACTCCTCAAGGTCGAGAAGGGTGAGGTTGCCGCTCACGCAGGCGACTTTACATTCGCGGTGTCCGAGATTACACGTTTTGTAGCAAGTGAGTTGAACCAGACTGTGTTCGATGCTGCGTTCGGTAAGGATGTCGTTACAAACGAGGCTGATTTCCGTGCCAAGATTGCCGAGCAGTTCGAGGAGCGTTTCGAGGTCGAGAGCGACTATAAGCTGCTGATGGATGTACGTGCATACCTCATGGAGAAGCTCGGCAAGTTCGAGTATGATGAGGTTATTCTCCGTCGCATCATGGAGAGCAACAAGGCTGGCGAGGCAGTAAGCGAAGAGGAATTCCAGAAGAGCCTCACAGAGCTTTCATGGCACCTCATCAAGGAACAGTTGGCCAAGAAATTCGAAATCAAGATTGATGACAACGATGTTCTCGGTGTCGCAAAGGCTGCTACGCGCGACCAGTTCGCCCAGTACGGCATGGCTAACGTTCCCGAGGATCTGCTCGAGAACTACGCGAAGGAGATGCTCAAGCAGGAGAAGACACGCGAGGCGCTCATCAACCGTGCTGTCGATGTGAAGCTCATCCAGGCTATCAAGGGTGCTGTAACTCTTGAGGAGGAGAAGGTTTCTGTTGAGGATTTCAACAAGAAGGTTTCTGAGGAGAACGCTTAAGCCAGGAAGCCGTTTGACGGCTCCCGGGGCTGCGATATAAGTTCTGGTTCATTGGCAGCCCAGTGAACCAGAACGGTTTTTAAATGATTACTACCTTAAAAAGTAATGTTATGGAGAGAAACGATTTTAAAAAATTTGCTACAAAGCATCTTGGAATGAACAGTATGGTGCTTGATGATGTCATCAAGGTGCAGTCACAGTACCTGAACCCTTATATCCTTGAGGAGCGTCAGCTCAATGTGACTCAGATGGATGTGTTCTCACGCCTGATGATGGACAGAATAATATTCCTTGGAACTCAGATTGATGACTACACAGCCAATACTCTTCAGGCTCAGTTGCTCTATCTCGATTCTGTTGATAATGGCAAGGATATCTCGATATATATAAACTCTCCCGGCGGTTCTGTATACGCAGGTTTGGGTATATATGATACAATGCAGTTCATACAGAGCGACGTTGCTACAATCTGTACAGGTATGGCTGCCAGCATGGCTGCGGTACTGCTTGTCTCAGGTGCAGAGGGCAAGCGTTCGGCTCTTACACACAGCCGCGTCATGATACATCAGCCTCTGGGTGGTGTACAGGGCCAGGCAAGTGACATCGAGATTACCGCACGCGAGATACAGAAACTGAAGAACGAGCTCTATACAATCATCTCGGATCACAGCAAGCAGCCGTTCGATAAGGTGTGGGCGGATAGTGACCGCGACTACTGGATGACTGCTGCCGAAGCGCTTGAGTATGGTATGGTTGACCGTGTGCTGACACGTAAAAAGTAATCTGTAATGGCCGAAAAGAACAAAAGGCGGTGCAGTTTCTGCGGTAGGGATGAGAGCGAGGTCGCGTTGCTGATGACAGGCATGACGGGCTATATATGCAATGACTGTGTGGAACAGGCGCATAATATCCTTCGTGAGGAGTCGCTTCTGCCCAAGAGTGATTTCGAGATGAAGGAACTGCCGAAGCCTAAGGAAATCAAGGCTTTCCTTGATGAGTATGTCATCGGTCAGGATGAGGCCAAGTGTGCTCTCGCGGTTTCGGTATATAACCACTATAAGCGTCTCATGCAACGCGGTGCAGCCGATGAAGTAGAGATAGAAAAGAGCAATATCATAATGGTTGGCAGCACCGGTACTGGAAAGACACTTCTTGCACGCACCATAGCGCGTCTGTTGAAGGTGCCTTTTACCATTGTCGATGCCACGGTGCTTACTGAAGCCGGTTATGTGGGCGAGGATATTGAAAGCATCCTTACACGCCTTCTGCAGGTGGCCGACTACAATGTCGAGGAGGCTGAACGAGGCATAGTTTTCATAGATGAGATTGACAAGATTGCACGCAAGAGCGACAATCCCTCAATAACCCGTGATGTCAGTGGCGAGGGTGTTCAGCAGGGTCTTCTTAAATTACTTGAGGGCTCGGTTGTGAACGTACCTCCTCAGGGTGGCCGCAAGCACCCGGAACAGAAGATGATTCCTGTAAACACAAGGCACATACTTTTTATCTGTGGTGGTGCGTTTGACGGTATTGAGAAGAAGATTGCGCAGCGTATGAACACTCATGTGGTAGGTTATGACTCGGTGCAGAACAGTCTGAGGATTGACAAGGGCGATATGATGCGATACATCACTCCGCAGGATTTGCGCTCATTTGGCCTGATTCCTGAGATTGTGGGCCGTCTGCCGATACTTACGTCGTTGCGTCCTCTTGACCGCGCAGCATTGCGCAATATCCTTACAGAGCCCAAGAACTCTATTATCAAGCAGTATGTCAAGCTCATGGAGATGGACGGTGTTGAACTTGTATTCGAAGATGATGTGCTTGAGTATATAGTGGACATGGCCATTGAGTATAAGCTGGGTGCCCGAGGCCTCCGTTCGATTGTCGAGACTATCATGATGGAGAAGATGTTCGAGATACCTTCGGCTGGTGTCAAGAGTTGCAGGATAACCAAAGAATATGCCCGTAGACAGGTGGAGAAGAGTGCTGTCATAAGTACTGCAGACGCCTGACCGGTTATGATGATATGCGTTCCCCCTCTGTGTCGATCTGATGCGGAGGGGGTTCGTGCAATCGTTTAAATATTGCTGCACTCGCTGAAATTCATTAAGGCAGTTCTTTGCATAATGTCAAATTCTTGCAATATTTGGCTTCGCCGAATATTGCTGCACTCGCTGAAATCCATTAAGGCAGCTCTTTGCATAATGACGTTTCTTGCAATATTTGGCTTCGCCGAATATTGCTGCACTCGCTGAAATCCATTAAGGCAGCTCTTTGCATAATGGCGTTTCTTGCAATATTTGGCTTCGCCGAATATTGCTACACTCGCTGAAAAACGCTAAAGCAAGCTTTGCGTTTTGCTCGTTTTGCAATATTTGAAAAAATATATTTGAAAAAAGTTGCTCGTTTCATTTATATATTTATAACTTTGTTTTCAAATAGGCATATTGTAAAATGACGAAGAAGTGTAATTTGACAGAGATTCTGAAACAGAATTTCGGTTTTGATGCTTTTAAGGGGGATCAGGAAGCCGTTATTAAGAACCTGTTGGCTGGTAATGACGCTTTTGTACTGATGCCTACCGGTGGTGGCAAGTCGCTGTGCTACCAGTTGCCTTCGTTGGTCATGGAGGGCACGGCGATAGTCATATCTCCTCTCATTGCCTTGATGAAGAATCAGGTCGATGCCATCAGAAACTTCAGCGAAGAGGATGGTATCGCTCACTTTCTGAATTCCTCTCTGACAAAACAGGCGATAGAAGAGGTGAAGAGTGATGTGCTTTCAGGAAAGACAAAACTGCTTTATGTGGCTCCTGAGTCTTTGACAAAGGAGGATAATGTAGAGTTCCTGAAGAGTGTCAGGATTTCGTTCTATGCAATAGATGAAGCGCACTGTATCTCGGAATGGGGGCATGACTTCCGCCCCGAATACCGTCGAATAAGGCCTATAATAAATGAGATAGGCAAAGCTCCTGTCATAGCGCTTACGGCTACAGCTACGACAAAGGTGCGTGATGATATAAAGAAGAACCTTGGTATACAGGATGCTCCCGATTTCAAGTCTTCATTCAACAGGCCGAACCTCTACTATGAGGTACGTCCTAAGACAAAGGATGTTGACAAGGAGATAATCAAGTTCATAAAGGCGAATCAGGGGAAGTCAGGTATAATATATTGTCTTAGCCGCAAAAAGGTAGAAGAACTTGCCGAGATACTGCAGACTAATGAGATATCGGCAAAGGCATATCATGCGGGAATGGATTCCGTGATGCGTTCGCAGACTCAGGATGACTTCATAATGGAGAAGATTGATGTCATTGTGGCGACCATTGCATTCGGAATGGGTATCGACAAACCCGACGTGCGCTATGTGATACACTATGACATTCCCAAGAGCCTTGAGGGCTATTACCAGGAGACAGGCCGCGCAGGCCGTGATGGAGGCGAAGGGCAGTGTATAGCTTTCTACAACAACAAGGACTTGCAGAAACTCGAAAAGTTCCTAGAGGGCAAGCCGCTTGCTGAACAGTATATAGGCCGCCAGTTGCTCTATGAGACAACTGCCTATGCGGAATCTTCGGTTTGTAGAAGAAAATTGTTGTTACATTATTTTGGTGAAAATTACGACGTGGAAAATTGTGGAAATTGTGACAACTGTCTCTCTCCCAAAAAACAGGTTGAAGCAAAGGAGATGCTTGAGGCAGTTATTGAAACAGTATTGGCTCTAAAGGAGAATTTTAAAGCCGAATACGTGATTGATGTGCTTTTGGGTAAAGAAACTGCTGACATTCTGTCGCACAAGCATGATGAACTCGAGTGTTTCGGCTGTGGTGATGATGAGGATGCGAAACGTTGGAATGCGGTTATCCGTCAGGCGCTTATTGCGGGATATCTTGATAAGGATGTCGAGAACTATGGTTTGCTGAAGGTCACCAAGCAGGGTAATGCTTTCCTGAAGAAACCGGTATCGTTCAAGATTGTCGAGGACAGGGATTTCGATGAAGAGGAGACAATTGTTCAGACGTCAAGTACTTTTGCGGTGGACCCTGAGCTCTATGCTATGCTCAAGAATCTTAGAAAAAAACTTTCAAAGCAACTTGACCTGCCCCCTTACGTGATATTCCAGGACCCATCACTTGAGGCGATGGCGACTACCTATCCAATCACGATAGATGAACTGAAGAATATCCCCGGTGTGGGAGAGGGAAAGGCAAAACGTTATGGCGAGGAGTTCTGTGCTCTCATCAAACGCCACTGCGAGGAGAACGAGATAGACCGCCCCGAGGATATACGCATACGTACCGTTGCAAACAAGTCAAAGCTCAAGGTTGCGATAATAAATGCAATAGACCGCAAGGTGGCTCTTGATGACCTTGCAATAAGCAAGGGTGTCGAGTTTGATGAGTTGCTCGATGACATTGAGTCGATTGTATATTCCGGCACCAAACTGAATATCGACTATTTCCTCGAGGAGATACTCGATGAAGAAAACATGAACGAGATATATGATTACTTCAAGAGTTCTGACACGGATAATATTGATATAGCTGTGGAAGAACTCGGCGGAGAGTACAGCGAGGAGGAGATTCGCCTCGTACGTGTCAAGTTCATTTCGGAGATGGGTAATTAATGATAATGATAAAAATAAGTATACTCTTATGAATGATTTTATTAAAGAAAAGATTGTAATGGATGGTCTCACCTATGATGATGTGCTGCTTATTCCTGCATATTCCGAGGTTCTGCCCAAGGAGGTAAGCTTGAAGACCAAGTTCTCAAGAAATATCGAACTGAATGTTCCGTTCGTGACAGCTGCCATGGATACTGTCACCGAGGCGAAGATGGCGATTGCCATTGCCCGCGAAGGCGGTATCGGCGTCATTCATAAGAATATGTCGATTGCTGAGCAGGCTCATCAGGTGGCTATTGTAAAGCGTGCCGAGAATGGTATGATTTATGACCCGGTCACAATACTTGCACAGTCTACAGTGAAGGATGCCCTTGACATCATGGCCGAGTACCACATCGGCGGTATTCCTGTGGTTGATGGCAATAAGAAACTTGCAGGTATCGTTACCAACCGCGACCTCCGTTTCGAGACAAACATGGCGCGTCCTATCTGTGAGGTTATGACACCGGCTGACAAACTGGTCGTGACTCATCAGAAGACGGATATGGAGGCTGCTGCGAAGATTCTTCGCGAGAATAAGATTGAGAAGCTACCTGTAATCGATTCAGAGGGACATCTTGTCGGTCTCATCACATACAAGGATATCACAAAGGCGAAGGATAAGCCTATGGCATGCAAGGACAGCAAGGGACGTCTGCGTGTAGCTGCCGGCGTAGGTGTCACAGTGGACGCGATGGACCGAATCAAGGCTCTTGTCGAGGCCGGTGTTGATGCTATCATCATTGATACTGCCCATGGACACTCGGCAGGTGTAATCCAGAAACTGAAAGAGGCAAAAGCGGCCTTCCCGCAGATTGATATAGTTGTGGGTAATGTCGCTACAGGCGAGGCTGCGAAGATGCTCGCTGATGCCGGTGCCGATGCTGTAAAGGTGGGTATCGGTCCTGGTTCAATCTGTACGACACGTGTCGTTGCGGGTGTCGGCGTTCCACAGCTCTCTGCCGTGTATGATGTGGCCAAGGCTCTTGAAGGTACTGGCGTGCCTTTGATTGCAGACGGTGGTCTACGCTACTCGGGCGATGTCGTGAAGGCTCTTGCAGCTGGCGGTTATTGTGTTATGATCGGTTCTCTGGTGGCCGGTACAGAAGAGTCTCCAGGCGATACAATCATCTTCAACGGCCGTAAGTTCAAGTCTTATCGTGGTATGGGTTCTCTTGAGGCTATGGAGAACGGCTCGAAGGACCGCTACTTCCAGGCGGACACAGCAGACAAGAAGAAGCTTGTTCCCGAGGGTATCGCAGCGCGTGTACCATATAAGGGAACCCTATACGAGGTAATCTACCAGCTTGTAGGCGGTCTCCGTTCCGGTATGGGCTATTGCGGTGCCAAGGATATCGTGTCGCTGCATAATGCCAAGTTCGTGCGCATAACGAATGCCGGTGTGCTTGAGAGTCATCCTCATGATGTCTCAATCACAAGCGAGGCTCCTAACTACAGCCGTCCTGAATAAATAAGTAACACTAATACAATGAATAGAGGTTTGAAGAATATATTTCTCTTTATGCTGCTCTTCTCGGTGTCAGCATACGCACAGGTTGATGACCCTGTACTGCTGACAGTGGATGGCAAGGATATAAAGCGCTCAGAGTTCGAGTATGCCTTCAACAAGAACAACAGCAATCTTGTCGACGGCAAACAGACGGCCGAGGAGTATCTCCCAATGTACATTGATTTCAAACTGAAGGTGGCAGAGGCCGAGGCCCTCGGTTTCGATACGCTTTCATCATTGAGAGAGGAGTACAAGAGAGACCGCGCGCAGATGGCCGAGAGCTATCTGATGGCTCCTGGCTTTATCGAGAATGAGGCTTACATGGTGTATGCGAAGGATTCTGCTACCATCGGTAAGGACGGTTTCCTTAGGCTCTCCCATATAATTTTCATGGCAAGGCAGAAGGATGATGTAAAGGCTGTAGAACTTGCGAAGGCGCGTATCGATTCTGTATATACGATGCTCAAGGCCGGAAAAAGTTTTGAAGAGACTGCCGCGTTGTTCGGTATTCCTGCTCATTCCCTTGAGCCATTCGAGATAGTGAGAGGACAGGCGTACCCCGAGTTTGAGGCCGTGGCTTATTCTCTTGCTGACGGAGAGTTCTCCGAGCCTTTTGAATCGCCTGCCGGTTTTCATGTGGTAAAGCGCATATCAAGCCGTCCTTTCGGCTCTTTCGAGGAGTACAAACCTGCTATTATCAACATGCTTGAGCAACAGAATATCCGCGAAGCGGCTCGTATGGCAAAAGGCAAGGACCTTGCTGCACTGTTCGGTGGGAACATGACGCCACAGGCTGCTCTTGCACGTGAGGATAGTCTGCTTGAGACCAAGTATCCCGAATTCGGCAATCTTATGCGCGAGTATCGTGATGGTCTGTTGTTCTTTGCGGTATCTACCAGTGAGGTTTGGGATAAGGCGGCGAAAGATATTGAAGGTCTCGAGAAGTTCTTCAAGAAAAACAAGAAAAGGTATAAGTTCGATTCTCCCCGTTTCCGCGGTGCTGTAATAACGGCAAATACTGAGGAGACATTGAAAGAGATAAAGTCTTTGATTGCGGGCAAGAATGCGGGTGAGTATAAGGATGCCATTGATGCTGGCTTCCCAAAGGATTCAATGCGTAATATCAGGGTCGAGATAGGCGTTTTTGCCATTGGTGATAATGCCTGGGTCGACAAACTGGTGTTCTCTCAAGGTGAGGGCGGTAAGCTAAGAAAGGGATTCACTGCCGTTGATGTTGAGGGTGTGGTAATAGAGAAGCCCGAGACATATACCGACGTGAAGGGGCTTGTGGCAAACGATTATCAGAAATATCTTGAGGACAAGTGGGTCAAGTCACTCAGAAAGAAATATAAGGTTAAGGTAAACAAAGAGGTGCTAAAAACAGTTAATAACCACTGATAAAGCTTGGTGTTTCCTTATCTTTGCAGCAAACTGCGAAAATAGCCTGCACCCGATGTGAAATGTCTGAAGCCGACTTCATATATCTTGCCCGTCTGTTTGTGTTTTGCTGAAGGAACAAACAGCTGCCCTTCTGCAATTAGGCTTTTATGGTGTCTTGATAGGCATGTAGTTGTTTATGCTTAATGTGTTAGTGTTGCAACCCGGTACTTTGATGATTGAAAATAGGTTTTTGAGATTCTTTACAGTTCTGACAGTCATGCTGTTTCTTGTGTCGTGCCATAATGAGGCACCGCAGGATAATCGTGTGCTGTTGGCCGAGGTGGGTGCATCAAGGCTCTACAAGGATGAGGTAGACCTCATGCTCGCCGCCAACGACTATGGTTCTGACAGTGCTCAATTTGTGGATGATTACATTGAGCATTGGGCGATGGAGGAGTTATACCAGCATCTGGCTGCCCGCAACGTGGCTTCAACAGCCGAAATAGACAAGATGGTTGAAGGCTACCGCAAAAGCCTTATATTGAACCTTTATCAAGAGAGCTTAGTGAACCAGCACTTGAAATCACGCGTGGCCGATGCGGACATCAAGGAGTTTTACGAATTGAACAAGGTGCTCTTCGATTCCGATGAGAACATGATGAAGGGTATTCTGCTTGTTCTGCCGACGAAAGCTCCAAGCCTGAACAAGGTCCGTAAATGGTGTATTGACATGACTCCGGAGGCTATGGAGTCCTTGGAGGCATATAGTGCCGAGAATGCCGTACTGTATGACTATTTTATGGATGATTGGCGCTCCTTTGAAGAGTTGGTCAAACGTTTACCGTTGACCGAAGGGCAACTGCTTGACCGCTTGTCAAAAAAGAACACAATCGAATTCAAGGAAGACGGACAACTCTATTTCGTGTGTGCCGACACAATAATAAGGCAGGGCGATACGATGCCGATAGAGCTCGTCTCGGCCGAAATAAATGAGTTGCTTGTGAATTCCCGCAAGGCTGAGTTTATCAAGACTAAAAAAGTTGAGCTTTACCATGATGCAAAGCTCAATGGTGATGTGAAATTTTATAAATAACGCCTGTCTTGGGCGTCAACTTGTATAATGAACAGACATATATTAAACTGCATTTTTGCAATTCTCGGAATGCTTTCACTTGGCAATGCCAATGCTCAGGACAATATAATTGACCGTGTAGAGTGGGTTGTGGGTGACAAGGCCATTCTCAGGTCCGACATTGAAGAGAGTATACGTTATTGGATAAGTCAGGGTCGCAAGTTTGATGCTGACCCGTATTGTGTCGTGGGCGAGGACCTTGCCGTTCAGCAACTCTTCCTGCATCAGGCTGCAATAGACAGCATAGAGGTCGATGAGACAAGAATCATGCGACAGGTAGATGCGCAGATGGAATACGTCATCCAGCAGATAGGCTCTAAGGAGAAACTTGAGGAGTATTTTGACAAGAACTCTTCCGAGATTCGTGAGATGTACCGTGAACAGCTCCATAACATGGAGATGATGGAAGAGATGAAGAGGAAACTTGTGGGCGACATAAAGGTCTCTCCCTCCTTGGTGCGTCGATTCTATGAATCGCTGCCGAAAGATAGTCTGCCTTTTATACAGGAGCAGGTTGAAGTGCAGATAATCACTCTTGAACCCGAGATTGAGGTTGAGGAAATTGAGCGTGTTAAGAGCGAGTTGCGTGATTATACGGAGCGCATAACAAGCGGCGAGACAAGTTTCTCTACCATGGCTCTTCTCTATTCCGAAGACCCCGGTTCCGCGCGTCGTGGCGGTGAACTTGATTTCCGCGGGCGTGGCGAGCTTCAGCCGGAGTTCGCGACGGTCGCTTTCAGTCTTACCGACCCGAACAAGGTTTCGAAGATTGTCGAGACGGAGTACGGCTTCCATATCATTCAGCTCATAGAGAAACGTGGCGACCGCGTGAAGGTGCGCCATATCCTAAGGAAACCTAACCGCTCGAGCGAGAATATCAAGAAGATGCTTCTGCGTCTTGACTCCATATCTACAGATATCAAAGACGCCAAATTTACTTTCGAGGAGGCTGCCGGTGCAATCTCTGATGACAAGGATACGCGTAACAACTATGGTATCATGTATAACAAGGAGAACGCATCATCGCATTTCACTCTTGAGGAACTGCCTGTCGATGTGGCACGCGTGATTGACGGTCTCAATGTCGGCGACATCTCGCAACCGTTCGCCTGGGTACTCGACAATGGAAAAACGGTCTGTGCGATAGCGAAGCTACGTTCAAGGATTGATGCGCATCAGGCGACATTCAACGATGACTACGTGACGCTCAGCTCTATGTATCAGGCAAAGCAGGGCGATGAGCGTATACAACAGTGGATAAAGGAGAAACAGAGGACAACTTATGTCAGAATAAACAAGGACAGCCGTTCTTGTGAGTTCAAGTATCCTCACTGGCAGTTCTATGAGGGCAAATAAGGGCTTGATGCAGATGAACAGGATTCTGTCGTTGATTATGTTGATGCTGTGCGTGCTTCCTTCGGCTGCGCAGAATGATGATGAAGGTAGTTCTTCCTCAAAGAAGAGCTACATTCACATGCTGCATACTAATGTTACGCGCTTTGATGAGAACATAAACCCCGACGCATGGATATTGGTAGGGGATGTGCGTTTCCGCAGGGATAGTATGTACATGTATTGCGACAGTGCGCATTACTTCCAAAAAAAGAACTCTTTCCAGGCCTTCGGCAATGTGCGTATGGAACAGGGCGATACGCTGTTCCTGTTCGGCGATTATCTTGAGTTCGACGGCGAAACGAATCTCGCCCGTGTCCGCAATAATGTGCGGCTCATAGACAAGAATACAGTACTTGAGACAGACAGTCTAGATTTTGACAGGAATGTGAATGTAGGCTATTTCTTTGAGTACGGAATCCTTTCGGATGAAGAGAGTACTCTTAGCTCCTATTATGGCGAGTACGATGTGGACAGCAAGGAGGCACTGTTCCTTGATGATGTGAGTCTTGAGAATCCGCGTTTCAGGATGCTCTCCGATACCCTGGGCTATAATACAAGCAGCAAGATTGCCTCAATTACAGGCCCCACGAATATATATAGCGGGGAGTCGGAGGTCTATTCAGAACGTGGACGCTACAATACAGCTATAAGAGAGGCCGTGCTGCTCGACAGGTCGGTAATATTCAACGACAAGAAGGAGGTTACAGCAGACTCCATTTACTATGATATGCGCTCGGGTTACAGCGAGGCATTCGGCAATATCGTATATTCGGATACCATCAACAGGAATATGCTCACAGGCGGTTATGCCTATATGAATGAGTTGGTCGATTCTGCCTATGTGACAGGGCGTGCACTTGTTGCTGACTACTCGAGGAATGACACCCTGTTCATGCATTCCGATACAATTTGGACAGTTTCCTATAATCTGGGAACCGATTCTCTTTACCGCAAAGTAAAAGCCTATAACAAAGTGCGTGCGTGGGGCAAAGAGATGCAGGCGGTGTGTGATTCGCTCGTGTTCGATTCACGCGATACGTGTATGACAATGTACAAAGACCCGATTCTGTGGAACAAGGATGTGCAGCTGTTGGGCGAGGAGGTAAGGGTATACATGGACAGTACGTCCATTGATTGGGTACATATAATCAACCAGACACTCTATGCAGAGCCCATGGACAGCGTCAACTACAATCAGATTCGTGGCAAGGAGATGCAGTTCTTCTTCAATGATGGCAAACTCTCCGAGATGCAGGTAATAGGTAGTGTGCAGATAGTATTCTTCCCGCTTGATGATGACAGTCTTTATGTGGGGATGAACACCACTTCGGCAGGACGTGCTGTAGCATTCATAAAAGATGGACAGGTCGATAAGGTCGTTGTCCCTAAAGAGGCCAGCGGAGTCTTCTATCCGATGAGTCAGCGCCCGCCCGAGAAATGCTATCTTGATAATTTCGTGTGGTTCGATTATGTCCGTCCCACAAGCAAGGAGGATGTTTTTGAGTGGAGAGGCAAGGATTCCAATTCAAAGTTGAAGGTCTTCAAGAGGGAGAGTGTGCCGCTGCCAACGCTTGACCGCTTCAGAAAGGAGGAGTAATAATGGGATATTTCAAACAGAGGGAACCGAGACGGTTTGACCATAAATATATATTCGTTGATGAGCGTAAGGAGAAACTTGACAAGATTGTCGAGAGTGCCAAGCGCGACCTCGGAATGTTGCCTCCGAGAGAAGAGTCATACAGCGAGCGCCTGAAGGGGGCATTCGTGAATGAGAATTCACATCTGTCGCGCCGTCAGGAGAGTGGCCCGCGTTTCTCGAACAGCTTCCTTGTGATTGCGCTGGTGGTGTGCATTTTCCTGTTGTGTTATATTTTGAAGAGCGTTTGGCAGTTATATTGATTGTATGATGCAGGATATAATACATTTGTTGCCCGATTCGGTCGCTAATCAGATTGCGGCCGGAGAGGTGGTACAGAGACCGGCTTCTGTGGTCAAGGAGCTCATGGAGAATTCTGTCGATGCCGGTGCTACAAATATAAAGGTGGTGATTGCCGATGGTGGCAGAACGCTCGTTCAGGTGATAGATGACGGAAAGGGTATGTCCGAGAGTGATGCGCGTCTATCTTTTGAACGCCATGCAACGTCTAAGATTGGTTGTGCCGAGGACCTTTTCTCGCTGTCGACCATGGGCTTCCGGGGCGAGGCTCTGGCGTCAATCGCGGCTGTGGCTGAGGTTGAACTCGTGACCCGTCGTGCGGTAGATGAACTCGGCACCAGGATTGTCGTGTCGGGTTCGCAGTTCGAGGCACAGGAGCCTGTTGCCGCACCGGCCGGAAGCAACTTCAAGGTAAAGAACCTCTTCTACAATATTCCTGCACGTAGGAAATTCCTGAAGTCTACTCAGACCGAACTGAACAATATCGTGACCGAGTTCGAGCGCGTTGCACTCATCAACTTTGGAATAGAGTTTTCTCTCTCTCATAACGGCTCCGAGATGATTTGTTTGCCGCCATCATCTTTCCGCCAAAGGATTGTAAACCTGTTCGGGAAGAAAATCAACTCGCAGCTGATAGAAGTGGGTGTGTCAAGTTCGCTGATAAACGTAAAAGGTTTTGTCGGTGCACCCGAGAGTGCCCGCAAAAAAGGCGCCTTGCAGTTCTTCTTCATAAACGGGCGATATATGCGCCACCCCTATTTTGCCAAAGCTGTCATTGAGGCATACGGCGATGTCATTCCACAGGGTGAGCAGGTGCCTTTCTTCCTTTCGCTCGAGGTAGACCCCTCGCGTATTGATGTGAATATACACCCGACAAAGACCGAAATAAAGTTCGAGGATGAGTCAAGCCTTTGGAAAATAATATGTGCTTCCGTGCGTGAGTCGCTTGGCCGTTTCAACGCGACGCCGAGTCTCGGCTTTGATGATGATGAGATACCGGATATCCCTGTTATGGATATGTCCGGTGGGCAGGGCGCGCCGGTTTCTGCGCCGAAGATATCATATAAGACTGATTATAACCCGTTCAAGAACAGGACTCCTGCATATTGTGGTGGCGATACCTCATGGGAGACTCTTTATGAGGGCGTGTCGGACAAAAGACCAACTCTCGACCTTTCTCCGTTCGAGGATTTGCCTGAACAGGTTGTAGTGCCATCATCCATGTCAACGGAGAGTGGCGAGGATTTCCTCTTGGAGGAGTATCTTCCTATGTCACAGTATAAAGGTCAGTATATTCTTGTGCCTGTGAAGTCGGGTCTTATGTGGATTCATCAGCGTCGCGCACATATAAGAGTCCTATACGAGAAGTACAGGAAACAGCTTCAGGAACGCAATGCTCCTGTGCAGGGAGTGCTCTTTCCCGAGCGTGTGGAGTTGACTCTATCCGAGAGTACAATGCTTGATTCCATAAGCGAGGATATCCTCTCTTTGGGATTTGATGTCTCATCTTTGGGCGGGGGAACATATGTAATACAAGGTGTGCCGTCAGGACTTGACGGACTTTCCCCTGTCAAGTTGCTTATGGAGGTGTTGCATGCTGCTATGGAACAGACAGCGGATGCCAAGGAGAGACTCTATGACAAGTTGGCGAATGCCATGGCCAAGGAGGTTGCCATTGTTGCAGGACAAGTGCTCTCTTTTGATGAGATGAAGAGCCTTGTCGATGAACTTTTCCGCACTCCTTTGCCTTCCCGTACGCCCGATGGACGTGTAATATTGTATATTATGTCGGACAATGAGATAGAGCGCTTGTTTATTAAATAATTAAAATGTTAAACAATGTTAACACTGGAGTTATTTGTTCTCCGTTCTTGTGTGCCGTTGTGAAAATTATGTAATTTTGCACAATAAATAGTGGTGTGGAATGTTGTTTCCTGTTGGAACATGGTCGGGTTAAACAAAATCAGAGTTCGCGTGTTTCAATTATGTTCACATTTGCATAACTGGTAAATTAATAAAGTAATATAAAGATTCTAATTAGTTTAAGTATGAAAAAAATGATGATTTCACTGGCGATTGCTGCAATTGCCATGTTCTCTACTGCTAATGCACAGGAGACAGTAAGCGAGGTCGTAGTTCCTACTAAGAAGAACTCTGTAGTTACCAACAGTTTCGGTAGCAACTGGTTCCTCGGAGTGAACGGTGGTGTAAACATTTACAATGGTGTGTTTATGAATGGTGAGAGCGCTTTTGATCACCTTTCTCCGGCTCTCAACGTATATGTTGGTAAGTGGCATACTCCCGGCTTCGGTTGGAGAGTCGCTTATCAGGGTCTCAATATTCAGACATATGAGGAGTTCGATCACACAATGTTTATGAACTTCCACTTTGACGCTATGTTCAATTTGAGCAACCTTTTCTGTGGTTACAGAGAGGAGCGCATCTGGAATGTGATTGCTTATGTCGGTGCAGGTTGGGCTGGCCGTGAGGCGATGAATCACGAGAAGGGTACAGGCCGTATGACCTCTGGCGACATTACAGGTTCACTCTCTGCTAACTATGGTCTTATCAACAAGTTCCGTGTGTCTAAGCATTGGGATATCAACCTTGAGTTGGCAGGTGCATTCTTCCGCAACGGTTTCAGCGGTGTCCCAGGTCAGAGTGGTCACGATATGATGTGGTCTGCTAATGTTGGTGTTGCATATAAGTTCAATAAGGTTGGTTGGGAACCTGCAACAGATGTTCCTGCGCTTCAGGCTATCTACGCTGCAGCTCTTGCTGAGCTTGCTTCTGATCTTCAGGATGCTCAGGCTGAGAACAACAAGCTCAAGAACGACTACAAGGCTCTTAAGAATGACTATGACAAGTTGAACAATGCTTACAATGAACTCAAGAACAAGCCTAACTTCCTCGATGTTAAGGAGTCTATCTTCTTTGCATTCGGTTCTTCTAAGATAGCTTCTAAGAAGGAACAGATGAATATCGAGGCTTATGCTAAGGCTGCTGCTGAGGCTGGTGTTAAGCTCAGAGTTATTGGCTACACAGACGTTATCGGTACAGATGAGTACAACAAGGGTCTTGCTGCTGACCGTGCTAATGCTGTTGTTGAGGTTCTCAAGGCTGCTGGCGTTCAGGATGTTGAGGTTGTCGTTGTTGGTGAGTCTGAGGAGTACAGCAACAAGTATCTCAACCGTCGTGCGGTAATCGAGGTTGCAAAGTAAGCAAATCTCTCGAGATTAAATATAAAGAGTGTGTCCATACGGGCACACTCTTTGTTTGTTTATATGCGGTGGAGCTTGGTTATTGGCCTGTTCTTGTTTCGCTGCTTGCAGTCGATTGTATAAACAGACTATTTGTTGTTGGTGAATTTTTGAGGAACGGTAAGAAAAATTGCGTTTTTTCTAAATTTGTTGCAAAAATATTTGGTAGTTGAAATATTTTGCTGTACTTTTGCAACGCAATTGAGAGTTGCGACATATTGGACGTTTAGCTCAGCTGGTTTAGAGCATCTGCCTTACAAGCAGAGGGTCGGCGGTTCGAATCCGTCAACGTCCACAATAAAACAGACATATCGGACGTTTAGCTCAGCTGGTTTAGAGCATCTGCCTTACAAGCAGAGGGTCGGCGGTTCGAATCCGTCAACGTCCACAGAAGTTGAACCTGCGCATTGCGTAGGTTATTTTTTTCTCCTTCTGCTATGTTGTGTGCTTGTAGTCCTTTTTTTTGCTTTATTTTGCACAAACTTTAATCTATCAGTGAGTGTTTATGGTTAAAAAGTACTATTTTTGTATATTCAAAAACGTTTTTACAAAATAGGATAATGGAACTTGATATTCTAACAGCAATTTCCCCGATTGACGGACGTTACAGGGGAAAGACAGAATCCCTTGCAGGCTATTTTTCGGAGTATGCATTGATTAAATACCGCGTGTTTGTCGAAATTGAGTATTTCATAGCATTGTGTGAACTTCCCATACCTCAGCTCGCGGGCATGGATAAGGCCTTGTTCCCTCGCTTGCGCGAGATATACGGCAACTTCTCCGAGGAGAATGCCGCACGTGTTAAGGCCATTGAGAAGGTAACCAATCACGATGTCAAGGCGGTCGAGTATTTCATAAAGGAACAGTTTGATGCTATCGGCGGGCTTGATGCATACAAGGAGTTCATCCACTTCGGCTTGACTTCTCAGGATATCAATAATACCTCGATTCCGTGCTCAATAAAGGATGCATTGAACGATGTCTATTATCCTGCAGTCGAGGAATTGATAGCGCAGCTCAGAGAGTATGCGGCAGCATGGGAGAATATCCCGATGCTTGCACGTACTCATGGACAGCCAGCCTCTCCGACCCGTTTGGGCAAGGAAGTCATGGTTTTTGTGTACCGTCTTGAGACACAGCTGGCAGAACTTAAAAGATGCACTATTTCGGCAAAGTTCGGAGGTGCGACAGGTAACTTCAATGCTCATCATGTCGCTTACCCTTCGGTAGATTGGAAATCTTTTGCAAACAGGTTCGTTCAGGAGAATCTCGGCCTGCAGCGCGAGCAGTATACCACACAGATATCAAATTATGACAACCTTGCTGCGCTCTTCGATGCAATGCGCCGCATCAATGTCATCATCATGGATATGGACAAGGACTTCTGGCAGTATATCTCGAATGAGTTCTTCAAGCAGAAAATCAAGGCCGGTGAGGTCGGTTCAAGTGCAATGCCGCACAAGGTCAACCCTATCGACTTCGAGAACAGCGAAGGTAATCTGGGTATAGCAAATGCCGTTCTTGACCACTTGGCTATGAAGCTCCCTATCTCACGTCTGCAGCGCGACCTTACCGATTCTACGGTATTACGTAATGTGGGAGTGCCTATGGGACATATGATGATAGCTATTAAGAGCTCTCTTGTAGGTCTTCGTAAGCTGCTTCTGAACGAGCAGGCAATATACAATGAGCTTGACAACTGCTGGAGTGTATGTGCCGAGGGTATACAGACCATTCTGCGTCGTGAGGCATATCCTAACCCATATGAGGCCCTGAAGGCGCTTACACGCACGAACGAGGGTATCAACCGCAACACCTTGCTGCAGTTCATTGAGGGGCTCGATGTCTCTGAAAGTGTAAAGGAGGAGTTGCGTGCAATAACACCGCATACCTATACAGGTTTGTAATGAATATTAATTGGACCGTGAGGTTCGTAAAATATTTTTTAGATGAGTAACTATAGAGACAAGCGTCAGGATGGTTTTTCCTCACGCGGAAACAGGGATAGAGCGTCGTTCAATCCCAATTTTGGAAGTGATAACAGACTGAAGCGTTCGCGCTTTGACAGAAGTTCTGATGAGGGCGCCCAGTACGAAAGGGCAGACCGCGGAAACGGCAGCAGAACATATGGCCGTGGCGGTCGCGGCTTTGCAGCTCGTCCAGGCGAGGAGAGAGGCAACCGTTATGGTGGCGGCTTCAAGCCACGTTACAACAAGGATGCTTCACAGGGCGCTGAAAGAGGTGGCAGAAGAGGCTACCAGGGCAGGGATTACTCTGCTGCTTATTCAGGGCCTGAGGGGGAAAGAGGCGCCCGTCCTGCATCGGGACGTCGCGATGGCTATGGTAGCCGTCCGTCAAGAAGAGGCAGTTATGACCCCAATGCAAAATACAGTGCAAAGAAACGCATGGCATACAAAGAGGCTGCAATAGACCCGAATGCCCCTGTGCGTCTTAACAAATATCTTTCGAATGCAGGTATATGCTCACGCCGTGAAGCGGACAACTATATCGAGGCAGGGCTCATAATGGTAAACGGCGAGGTTGTTACTGAGTTGGGAACAAAGGTGCTTCCCGGCGATGACGTACGCTTCAACGGCGAGCGTATCAACCCCGAGAGAAAAGTATATGTCCTCCTTAACAAGCCGAAGGATTGTGTTACCACGGTCGATGACCCTCAGGAGCGCAAGACTGTGCTCGACTGCCTGAAAGGTATTGGCAAGGAGAGAATCTATCCTGTAGGACGCCTTGACCGCAATACGACAGGTGTGCTTCTGCTTACAAATGACGGTGACCTGGCAGCAAAATTGACTCATCCGAAGTTCATGAAGAAGAAAATCTACCATGTCACATGCGACAAGAATGTTGCAATGTCGGATATGGACCTTCTTGTCAGCGGTATTGAGTTGGAGGATGGTCCGGTATATGCCGATGAGGTTTCATATGTCAATGAGGCCGACCGTTCGCAGATAGGCATTGAGATACACTCCGGAAAGAACCGTATCGTGCGACGTATGCTCGAACACCTCGGCTACCGTGTGAACAAACTCGACAGAGTGCTTTTTGCTGGTCTTACCAAGAAGAATCTCAGACGCGGTGATTGGCGTTACCTCACAGACAAGGAGGTCGCAATGCTACGCATGGGTGCATACGAATAATAATGAATGTAGCCCGCTTTGTCGGGTGTAACCACAATAAATCGATGAAAGCGATAAAACGAACAAGAATTGCTGATTTGCTCAAGAGCAAGGAGCATGGCATTGAGGTTAATGTCCGTGGCTGGGTAAGAACCCGCCGTAGTAGCAAACAGGTTGCCTTTGTGGCTCTGAATGACGGTTCTACAATCAATAATGTCCAGGTCGTTATCGACGTGGAAAAGTTTGATGAGGAACTTGTAAAACAGTTTACGACAGGTGCATGTCTTAGCGTCAACGGAACATTGGTCGAGTCTATCGGTGGCGGTCAGGCCGTTGAGATTCAGGCAACAGAGATTGAATTGCTTGGTGCATGTGATAATACATATCCTCTTCAGAAGAAGGGACAGACCATGGAGTTCATGCGTACAGTAGCGCACCTGCGTCCCCGTACAAATACATTCGGTGCAGTGTTCCGCATACGTCATAACATGGCCTATGCAATCCACAAGTTCTTCCACGACAAAGGATTCTACTATTTCCACACTCCGCTGATTACGGCATCTGACTGCGAGGGCGCTGGACAGATGTTTCAGGTGACTACAATGAATCTCTATGACCTCAAGAAGGATGAGAACGGCAGCATCATATACGACAACGATTTCTTCGGCAAGCAGGCTAGCCTGACAGTATCAGGTCAGCTCGAAGGCGAGCTGGCGGCAACAGCCCTCGGTGCAATCTACACATTCGGTCCTACTTTCCGTGCCGAGAACTCGAATACACCGCGCCACCTTGCTGAGTTCTGGATGATTGAGCCCGAGGTAGCCTTCAACGATATCTATGACAACATGGAGCTTGCTGAGGAGTTCATCAAGTACTGTGTACAGTGGGCTCTTGACAACTGTATGGAGGATATTACATTCCTCAACAACATGATAGACAAGGAACTTATCGGACGTCTGCGTTCAATAGTCGATACGGAGTTCGTACGTTTGAGCTATACCGATGGTATCAAGATTCTTGAGGAAGCCGTTGCTGCGGGCCACAAGTTCGAGTTCCCTGTGTATTGGGGTGTCGACCTTGCTTCGGAGCATGAGCGATATCTGGTAGAGACACACTTCAAGCGTCCTGTAATACTTACCGATTACCCGAAGGATATCAAGGCATTCTACATGAAGCAGAATGATGACGGCAAGACTGTACGTGCGATGGATGTCCTCTTCCCGAAAATCGGAGAAATTATCGGTGGCTCAGAGCGTGAGGCCGATTATGGCAAGTTGCTGAAGCGCATCGAGGAGATGAATATCCCGATGAAGGATATGTGGTGGTACCTTGATACACGCCGCTACGGTTCATGCCCTCACTCGGGTTTTGGTCTCGGATTCGAGCGTCTGTTGCTATTCGTGACAGGTATGGCGAATATCCGCGACGTGATACCTTTCCCGCGTACTCCGAACAATGCAGAGTTCTAATAAAAACGGCGCTTTTTTTTGAAAGCGCCGTTTTTATATTGCCCGTAGAATCCAAATAAAACTAAAAGGGTTTTTTATTCTGCAATAAAAGTGCTATACTCGCGTTATGAAAAAAAGGAGTGCCGTTTTCGGTATGATTTTGTTGACGCCTCTCCTTTTGAAACTGAGTATGATATGGACAAGAACCGTTATTGTATAATTATGGCCGGTGGTCAGGGGACACGTCTCTGGCCCATGAGCCGAAAAGCCTTTCCAAAACAGTTCCAGGATGTGTTGGGTTGTGGAAGAACATTGTTGCAGCTTACATATGACCGTTATTGCCGCATAATCCCCAAAGAGAACATACTTGTATCGACGCATGTGGATTATACTGCCCTTGTACGCGAACAACTACCCGAACTTCCCGATTCTCAAGTGATACATGAACCTGCATTCAGGGGTACGGCTCCCAGTCTTGCCAATCTTGCTTGCCACATACGTCTGTTGAACCCGAAGGCGAATATCATTGTCGCACAGAGTGACCAGCTGGTGCTCAATGAAGAGAAGTTCTCCGAGATTATATTGCGGGGTTTTGATTTTGTCGCCGAGAACAATAAACTGGTTGTTGTAGGTATCAAGCCTACATGTCCCGAGACACGCTATGGTTATATACAGGTCGATGGTGCTCCAGATGAGAATTCGTTCTACAAGGTAAAGACATTTACCGAGAAACCTCAGTATGAGTTTGCCAAGATTTTTATGGAGAGTGGCGAGTTCTATTGGAACTCGGGGCTTTATATATGGAATGTGCAGACAATAATAGATACCATGTCAAAGTATCTGCCCGAGATGATGCGTATGCTCGAGGAGATATACAGTGCAATCCCCGACCGCAATGAGCGTCGTACACGCGGCTACGAGGTATATACTTCCTTCCCTAATGCTTCGCTTGACATGAGCGTTATGGAGAGGGCTGATAATGTATATCTTCTGCCGGGTGATTTCGGGTGGGCCGATATCGGTACTTGGGATACCCTTTATGGCACGCTGCCTAAGGATGCTGACGGGAACGTTACACCTAACTCTTCGGTGTTGAAATATGATAGCCACAACAATCTGATAGTTCTTCCCAAGGGCAAGCTTGCTGTGGTCCAGGGTGTTGACGGGTTGCTTGTAGTGGATGCAGGGAATGTTCTCATGATATGCCGCAAGGAGGATGAAAGGGAGATACGCAAATTCCTCAACGATGTCAAGATGAAGCTCGGCGACGAGTATGCATGATATAATGAAGGGCAGCAGCATTGCGCAGCTGTCCTTCATTTGTTTGCTTTGCTCCTTTGAGTTGTATAAGGCTGTTACGACCTGTTTGATGGCTATTCTGCAATCCAGCGCCTGTCATGCGCCCTGGTCTTCGTTGGGTCATATTCGAGCGCCTTTACGTCCGGAATCTTTACCTTGTATGTCTTGTTGCTTTTGTTTGCCATTGAGGCGCTTCTTATCCATGGGTTTGCCTCGTGCAGCTGAAGATATGTCAGTCCGTGCTCTTTAGCTATGTCAGCCCAGCTTGTGACTGCATTGCTGACAGTTATGGTCTTGGCAATGGGGATAGTCGGGTACAGGTCGCTCTCCTTGAGAATAAAGCCATATGCTTGGGGGTTGCTGAAAATGGTCTTTACCGCCAGAAGACGGAAAATGTAACGCGATGTCTCGGGTAGAAGTACCAGATTTATTGCCTTCTCCTCTTTCTGTGCATTAATTCTCTTGGTAACATTGGCCCTGCCTGTATTGTAGCTTGCTGCCACGGTCAGCCAGTCGCCGTACTCTTCGTATGACTCCTTTAGGTACTTGCATGCAGCGACTGTTGCCTTTTCTATGTTGTAGCGCTCATCAACCTCGCCGTTGACCTCAAGACCGTACTGGCGTCCGGTCTTCTCAAGGAACTGCCATGGACCTGCGGCTCCGGCACCAGAACGCGCCTCGACGTCACCGTTGCACTCTATTATCATCAGATATTTGAAATCGGAGGGTATGCCGTGCTTCACAAGTATCGGCTCCACAATGGGGAACAGACGGTTGGCACGCTTTATCTGCAGCATTGTGTTTATGTGCGAGTAGCAGAATGAGAGCATCTCTCTGTCCATACGCTCCCTGCGGTCCTGCGATGTCAGTTCTATCTTCTCGCCTGCAAAAGTGACCTGCATCGGTATCTTTGGCGATACATTGTTGTTCAGCATTTGCTCTTTTTTCTCCTTTTCATCGTTGCTTTTTGCCGGATGGCTCCTTGCGGCAGCGCTTGACGGCGCTGCAGAAGAAAGAACCAGCAACGCTGCGATGCATAAGCATGATATTTCTCTTTTCATTTTCATTGAGTCTGCTCTGTATTATAATTTTCGCGAAGATAGTTCAAACATACTCAAATATCAACTCTTTTTGTTGATTCGCATCGCTTTTTTTTGTTCCTTTGCAAAATATTAGGGGACTGACCGGAATGGCTTTCCAGAGTGTTCCCTAAAACACTTTTTGGACAATTTTATGGCAGAATTTGAAATGATTGCAAAGACCTTTCAGGGTCTTGAGGAGGTCTTGGCAAAGGAATTGGTTGCCTTGGGCGCAAATAATGTGCAGATAGGCCGCCGTATGGTCTCATTTACGGGAGACAAGGAACTTATGTACAAGGCGAATTTCCATCTAAGGACGGCTGTGCGCATCCTGAAACCGATAATGCACTTCAGGGCGGCCGACGCCGATGAGGTCTATGAGGTTATCAAGGCGATAGACTGGGAACAGTATATGGACCGCAATTCGACATTCTCTGTCGATTCGGTGGTGTACAGCGAGGTATTCCGTCACTCCAAGTTCGTAGCATATCGTGTAAAGGATGCCATTGCCGACTACTTCAACGAAAAGTACGGCGAGCGCCCTTCGGTGCGCCTGAACAATCCTGACCTCATCTTCCACATACATATAGCAGGCGAGGAGTGTACATTGGCATTTGACAGTTCGGGAGAGTCGTTGCATCGCCGAGGCTATCGTGTCGAGACTGGTGCAGCTCCAATCAATGAGGTGTTGGCCGCGGGTCTTATCCTGTTGACAGGCTGGGACGGTGAATGTGACTTCATTGACCCGATGTGCGGTTCGGGTACTTTGCCCATCGAGGCTGCACTTATTGCCCGCAACATTGCTCCTGGTGTCTTCCGTCAGGGCTATGCGTTCGAGAAATGGAAGGATTTTGACAGCGAACTGTTCAAGTCTATATACGATGATGATTCCGGTGAAAGGGAGTTCAATCACAAGATATATGGCTATGATGTAGATGGCCGCATGGTAGCATGTGCAAGACGCAACGTCAAGTCTGCCATGATGGGCGATATCATAGAGATAGAGTGTCGTGACATCAAGGATTTTGTCGAGCCTGAGGCTCCTGCGATAATGGTTGTCAACCCTCCTTATGGCGAGCGCCTGCAGCTCGAGAACCTGCTGAATGTTTACAAGGAACTCGGCTCGCGTCTCAAGCATGCTTTCCAAGGTAATGAGGCGTGGATTATAAGCAGCAGCTACGACTGCTTTGACCAGGTCGGTCTTAAGGCGTCTGCCCGTATTCCGCTCTATAATGGCGACCTTGACTGCGAATTCCGCAAGTATGAGCTCTTTTCGGGTAAGTACAGCGGTTTCCGTGATGGGGGTAATGAACTGAAGAAGGATTTTGCACCGCTCAAGCGCAAGTCACGCCTTACCGGTGCCGACGGCGAGCAGCGTCCTCCCCGTTCTAAGGAGCGTGCAGCCGAAAGCTACAGTGGCGATATCGATGAGGAGTCAATCCGCCGTCGTCGCGAGCTTGAGTCTTATTTCAGCTCATACAGAGACAAGAGGAGTGCTGCTGCACGGAAACGCAGGAATGAAGAGCGTCGCGATGAAGGACGCGAGGAGAAAAGTGGCTCTTTCCGTCCGCAGCGTGAGCGCAGGGATGATGAACGTCAGGGGCGTCGCGAACAGCGGAGCAACAGAGAGGGAGCACGCGGCTATGATAAGCGTCAAGCACCGGAGCGCGATTCGCGTGGCCGTGACTCGCGTGGCGGAAACAGAACGGAACGTGGTGGCGTACGTGGTGGAAGACGTTCGTTTGAACGCCCGAGCGATGATTTCAAGCCCTTGCGTGGAGGTAAACGTATAAAGAAAGACTAAATATCACAGAGCCTTCAGTGGGGCTGCTGTACAAATATAACGAGTATGAAGATTTTGCTTTTAGGTAGTGGTGGCCGCGAGCATGCACTTGCATGGAAAATCGCGCAGAGCCCAAAGGTTGAGAAGTTGTTCATTGCTCCGGGCAATGCTGGTACAAAGGAGGTCGGCGAGAATGTCGCGATATCCGTATGCGATTTTGATGCAATTGCGGCCTTTGTTCTCGATAACGGTATAAACATGGTCGTTGTCGGTCCCGAGGACCCTCTTGTAAAGGGTATATATGACTATTTCAAGGCAGACAGTCGTCTGCAGCATGTCGCGGTAATCGGTCCTTCAAAGGATGCTGCCGAGCTTGAAGGCAGCAAGAGTTTTGCCAAGGACTTCATGCAGCGTCATTCTATTCCGACAGCGGCGTATAGAGCATTCACCGCTGCAGAGAAAGATGAGGCTTATCGCTTCCTGGAGGGACTCAAGGCTCCTTATGTGCTCAAGGCCGACGGCCTCTGTGCCGGTAAGGGTGTGCTCATATTGCCGACTATTGAAGAGGCAAAGAGCAGTCTCAATGAGATGTTTGACGGAATGTTCGGTGACTCATCTGCAACAGTTGTCATTGAGGAGTTCCTTGATGGTATCGAGTGCTCGGTGTTCGTGCTTACTGACGGAAAGGATTATGTGATACTGCCCGAGGCAAAGGACTACAAACGTATCGGCGAGGGCAATACAGGCCTCAATACAGGCGGTATGGGCTCGATATCTCCGGTGCCTTTTGCAACCGAGGAGTGGATGAAGAAGGTCGATGAGCGCATTATCCGTCCTACGGTAGATGGCCTTGTAAAGGATAACCTGCTCTATAAGGGCTTCATTTTCTTCGGCCTCATAAATGTTGAGGGCGAGCCTATGGTAATTGAGTATAATGTCCGTATGGGCGACCCTGAGACAGAGTCTGTGATGCTACGTCTTAAGAGTGACATCGTAGAGCTCTTTGAGAAGGTCGATGCAGGTACATTGGCGGGAACTACAGTGGAGTTCGATGAGAGAGCTGCTGTGTGCGTGATGCTTGTATCAGGCGGTTATCCCGAGCATTATGACAAGGGATTCGAGATTACGGGTTTTGAGAACGTCAAGGAGAGTATTCTGTTCCATGCCGGTACAGCCGAGAAGGATGGCAAGGTGGTGACTGCCGGGGGGCGTGTCATCGCAGCAGTCTCTTATGGAGCTACACGTGCCGAGGCTCTTGAACAGTCTTTCCGTTCTGCAAATGCAATCTCTTACGAGAAGAAATATTTTAGAGGAGATATAGGCTTTGACTTATAGCAGGTCGTTGCAGGGACGTTTTGTCTCGGGAAGATATACACCGCTGATATTGCTGCTGGTGTCGGTGGTTGTATGGCGTATCGGGGCCTTGTTGCTCCCTGCGTCAGCGGGTATGCTTTGGCCTGTGTACATGTTCAGTGTCACTGGAGGGGTGTTCTCTTCTATAGTGCCGCTGTTTTGTTACATTGCCGTGGCTGTAATTCTTGGAATGCTCCATTTGCATGAGAGACGCATCAGCTGGTTTACGTCGCTGTACTTTTTCCTGTCGGCTGCATCACTGTTCATTCACAATGATGTTGTGTCTGCTGTCTCCGCAGTTCTTTTTATTGCGCTTATGGCTGCGCTTATGGCGTGTCAGCCAGGCGATGATGCCGAGGGAGCACTTTTTGCGGCTTTTGCCTTGCTTGGACTGCTTTCGTTCCTGTTGCCACAGTTCCTGTTCCTTCTTCCGCTATTTGTGGCCTACCTCCTTATAGCCAATATATCCGGGCTCAAAAGGTTCCTGGCGGCAATGCTTGGACTGATATTGCCTTTCTGGTTCTTGTTCGGTATAACTTATGTGTGGCCTGAGGTAGCGGAGTATATACCTGTCATTGATAGAGTTTCAGGCTGTCTGGCGTTCCCGGCCGTTATAGAGTTTACCCCACTGAGACTTCTGCTGTTGGTTGCTGAACTTGGTGTGATGTTGCCGGCAATGATGGTTTTTGCGACATCTTCCGTGCCGAGCAAGCCATTCTTGCGCAGGAGACTGCTCTTCATGTTGGTTGCGAACAGTTATCTTCTGCTGCTCTCTATCTTCTCCGCACCTAATTTTGATATGTTGTATGCATGGAGGGTACCGGGAACCGCTCTCTTTGCGTCATATCTTTTCTCACTGAAGGTAACTCGATACTCTAATATATATTTTGTGCTGTTTTTTATCTTTTGGCTTGCAATAGCCGTGTTTAGCGTATGGGCGAACTGATTATAGATTTTCTGAAGGATTATGGATATGTGGGCATGGGTATAATGGCTTTCCTTGCCGGAACCGTGCTGCCTATTGCCAGTGAGGTGCTGCTTGTCTTCTTTCTCGGTGCGGGACTGAATGCAGTGGGGCTCACACTTTCTGCCACCGTTGGCAATGTGTTGGGTGGTGTCACATGCTTCCTTTTTGGCTATCTTGCCAAAAAAGAGAGGGTGCAGGCTTTCTTCAGGATTCCCGACAGGAGGATGCGTCGTGCCGACCGTCTCATAGACAAATATGGTTACTGGACGGCATTCTTCTCTTTTATTCCGGCCATAGGCGAGGTATTCCTCGTGGCACTCGGAATAATGCGTGCGAGTAAGACGAAAGTCTTTGTGCTTATGGCTCTAGGCAAGTTGCTCCGTTATTCGCTGATAGTGATTTCTGCTATCGGCATTGCCGGATTCTTCGGCTTTTAATATGAGGCCGATGCCTTGATGCCCGCATCGGTAAGCCTTTTGACAATCCTGTCCAGCTCTTCGTGGGTCGCTTTTATAAGCCCTTTCTGTGGCGTTTCGCGGTCAATGGTGTATATCATTACCTCGCGTGGTGCAATCTCTTTCACTGCCTCTATCCATGGAGCTACATACTCCTCTCCTGTGTTGTCGATGTCGACTCCGTCAACCTCTCCTTTCAGGAACATGGTCTGTATTACGGCCTTGCCCCTGAACTTCTTCATGTATCCGATAATCTCCCTTACGTCGTATCTGCCGTTGGGACGGTCCACGCGTTGGATGTATGCGGTGTCTACGGTGTCGAGCTTGAGTATGTTGTTGTCAACCTTCAGCAAGGCTTCAAAAACTGTCGGCTTTGAGAGCATTGTAGCATTGGTAAGGACGCTTACCTTGGCGTTGGGGCTATATCTGTCCCGCAGTGCTATTGTGTCATCGATTATTTCGTTGAATTGCGGATGTACAGTCGGTTCGCCGTTGCCGGCAAACGTTATCACATCGGGGAGTGCTCCGTCGGCTTTCATCTCGGCCAGTTTCCTTTCAAGTGCCTCTGCCACTTCATGCCGTTGGGGAATACGCGTCTTGGGACGGCGCTCGCTGTTGAAGCCGCATTCGCAATATATGCAGTCAAATGTGCATATCTTGCCGTCTGCTGGCAGAAGGTTTACGCCCAGTGAAATACCGAGGCGTCGGCTCTTTATTGGTCCGAAAATGGGGGAGGGGAAAATTATCGTTGCCATGGTTCTTGATTTTCAATATCATCGGTCTCCGGCGTGAGCCTATCTTTGACCATCCTGTTCATGTATTGCTGTACTATTGCTTTGAGTTCACGTTCCATGCTCTCCTGAACATCGTTGTTGCCGATAATGTTCTCTTTCATCAGTTCATCGCGGCGTATATTGTAAAGTCCTGTGCTCTTCTCTCCATCGAACTGAAGCAGATACTCTCCTTTGTAGTACTGGTATGTCTCATTGGTGTAGTTCACAGCATAGCTCTCTTCGGCAGGTGTAGATATAAGGCTCTTACCGAATGCAATGAACGGTCTGTCGTATCCCACATACTCAAGTATGGTCGGCATTATGTCGGCCTGTTGTGCTATCATGGTACTGTCAATGCCCGGAGCGAAAGGCGCACCGCCGTCCGGAGAGAAGAATATTACGGGTATCTCAAACCATCCTGCTGTTGTCTTGTAACGTGGCTCTATGCTGTGGTTGGTATGGTCGGCTGTGATGACGAAAAGAGTGTTGTCATACCATTTCTGTTCACGGGCATATTCAAAGAACTCCTTCAATGCATGGTCTGTGTACTGTACGCATTTCAGGAACGGGTCATCGCCTCCCTTGAATCTGTCGGTGTACTCCTCGGGTAT
Source organism: Bacteroidaceae bacterium (assembly GCA_017536695.1). Lineage (GTDB taxonomy): Bacteria > Bacteroidota > Bacteroidia > Bacteroidales > Bacteroidaceae > HGM04593. Next base: position 32,512 of record JAFXGX010000009.1, read on the forward strand.
CTTGAACGGGTGATGTGATGAGGCAGTGAATACCGATGTCACGAACGGTTCCTGCATATTGTCCATACATTCGGCATAGTATCTGAGGAACGGCTCATCCCAGATTGCCCATGTGCCGTCATGGTCTGCTTTCCCGTTGTGTCCGGGTGCGGTGCAGTATTCATCAAGGCCCAGATATCTCTGAAAACCTGTTGCGTTTGCAAATGCCTGGAATCCCATCGAGCCGTTGGGCGCTCCATGGAAGAATGCGCTGCTGTATCCAATCTTGCCAAGTTCCCCTGCTATTCCGCTTACCTTGTTGAGCGACGCGTCAGTAACGAAGAACGGCTCAACGAACATCGGTATGCTTGATAGTATCGAGGGCATGCCGTCAATGCTCTTCTTTCCGTTGCCGTATGAGTAGAGATAGCTTCTGCTCTTCTCTATGAGTGAATCGAGGAACGGGGTAAGAGAACCCTCCTCGCGGCGGTTGTAGGCTCCGATGTATTCCTTGCCGAAGCTCTCTACTATGAGTATGACCACGTTCTTTTTCTCAGCGCTGTCGGTTACAGCAAACTGTCGCATTGGAGTGTAAATGTTGGAAAGCTCCTTTTCACTGAAATAGTTCTTCTCGCTGAATGGTTTCTTCCCGGCTGTGCGCAGTATGCTGAAAGGAGTGTTCAGAATGATTGCTGCATGGTCGGGCGATGAGACATACTGGTTGGCATTGCTCAGGGTTATCGGTCTTACTGCCTTGCCTATGCCTCCGCGCATGCCTGTAACGAGCAGGAATGCAGCCATGGCAAGCAATGGTACACGCAGAAGATAGTACTTTCCGATGCCCTTGACGCTCTTCTGTGCGGGGGTGTATAGTCTGTACGTGAGCCATATGAGCATAATTCCTATGAGTACAAGCCACCATTGGTTGATGACCTCGGCGGCGATAATGTTGCCCATGTTCTCTTCGTTGCTGAACTCATAGAAGACACTCCATGTGGTTCTTCTGCCTGTGAACGGCACATAAACACAGTCGCACAGGTTGGCGATGATTCCTGCAGAGTTGGGGATGACAAAAGCCCATCTGGTAACCGCCTGCATGATTCTTCCTTCCTTGTAATGTAGCGGAAAGAGCAGACACAGCAGGTACAGTGCGTTGAGATAGCATACTGCAGAGGTGTCGAAGAGCAGTGCCCCTTTTGCCATTGTCCACAGTGAGTCATCTGCAAGAGAGTCGGCGTACATGCCGTGGTTGACCGCCATGAAAAGTATGCGGCAGATGAACAGCATAGCATATGCAACGGCAATATTCAGCATTAAGGCTGTCAATACGTTCTTCTCTTTGAAATTTCTGAAAAGTATCCTGCTCATATTCATGGATGTTCTCGTTTTAATCCGGTGGGGTTATTTTCTTATAAAATCGGAATATGTTGTCTGAAGTATGGCTTTTGCATTGTACAGGCGCTCCGTTTCTCCTTCTTTGGGCTCATTGTGCGTAGCCTTTCCATTATCAAGGCTGTAGACGGTAAATCCGGTGGAGTCTATTATGGAGAATCCGTTGTTGAAGCAGTGATAGGCGAACGGATAGTCGTACCCGGGGCTGAGTATATTGCGGCTGAACGGGAACTCCTTGCCAGACAACCCCAGTTGGGGTAGAATGGTCGCGACAAGGTCCTGCTGATTGCATAGTGTCTCAATCTTTCTTGCCTCCTTCACTGCACCTCCGAGCAAAAGCAATGGAATGTGGTTGCGGTTTCTGTCGTTCTGTGTTATGCCCTTCGGATATCCAACGACCGAGTGGTCGCTTATGCATATAATCAATGTGCTATCCCATTTGTCACTCTGTCTGAACCTTTCGATGAATTTGCCGAACTCTTCATCGGTAAAGGCGAAGGAATTTGCTATTTTGTCTCCTTCAATGCGTGTATATGGCACGCTCCATGGTTCGTGGCTGCTGAGCGTGAGGCATGTTATGTGCCAAGGCTCATTGTCTTGCTCTTCAATGACATCGTACAGCCTATCGAGGACAATGTCATCTCCTGCTCCCCAACGGTGTGTGCTACGTTCTTCTGCGCTGAAATCCTTGTCGGCGATAATGCGTTTATATCCTGTGGAGTAGAGGTAGCCTCGCATGTTCGTGAAATTTATGTCACCGCCATACAGGAATGTGTTTGTGTAGCCGGCCTTCGCCAGTTCCGATGCCAATGAGGGCAACTTCTGGCTTCTGGCGGTTGATTTCATTACAGAGGTCTTCGGGAACGACGGGTAACCGCTCAGAGCGCATATAAGTCCTCTGTCAGTGCGGAAACTGTTGGCATAGCAGTTGGTAAACAGTACGCCCTCCTTGGCAAGCCTGTTGAAATTCGGGGTTACGCCTTCCATGCCCCCGAGTTCCTCGACAAGGTTTGCACTCAATCCCTCAAGTATGATTGTCAGGACATTCGGCCTTCTCCTGTTCAACAGGGTGTCCGTGATGGTATCATCCTTCGGGTATAGTCCGTCGAATATCTCTTTTCTCTCCTTTTCATCGAAGAAACAGTACTCCTTGGTAAAGTCTTCCATGTTTATGTAGGAGTAGAGGAAACTGAAAACCGGGTTCACTGCTGCGTGGTTGAGGAACTCCCTGTCGCTGAAATAAACAGACCCGATGTTGTTGGTCGATTCTGCTACACCGCCTCTTATTCCCAGAAAAATGAATCCTCCCACAAGAATGTTGACCGCAAGGGTCGGCAGCCATCTCTTTACACTCTTTCTATCCTCATTTTTGTATAGTCTTGTGGCGTTTCTGCTCGCAAGTCTCAATAAGGCATATATACCGAATGTACCTCCTGTGAGTAGCAGAACAAGCAGTATGAGATGCCACACTTCAACGCTCGCAAAGGCATTTGCAGGGGAGTCCAGGTACATCAGCACCGAAGCGTCGAGTTTGAATCCCCAGTAAGGATACAATGATACGTCGGCAAGGAAAGCAAGCATGAAAAGGAATGCCACTATGCTGTTGTAGCATGCCAGGAATCTTCTCAACGGTAATCTGCAGAAAATAGTGCCAATGGCAACAAGGAGGGGTATAGCGGTGAAATATCCTGCAACTGCGAGGTCATGCTGCAATCCATAATATATGACGCTAAGGCTGTCAACCGTCGATAAGGACTCATCTCCGCTGTCGGCAAGTAGGAAGATAGCCTTGTATATTGCTGCCAATGCAACTAAAGAGAAATAGTATCTCGTAATGAATATTATCCTCTCTCTCATGATTCTGTGTCTATGTTTCTTGAATATACTATTTCCTGCCGAAGTCAGCCGGAATCTCGCCCCATTCGCTGGTTTCCCATTTAAGCAATGTCGTCGTGTAGCTGTTCTGCTTGAGCCATTTCTCGGCCCTGTCAATGTAGCCGAACAGCTCTTCGCTGCTTGCGTCACGCGGGAGCTTTGTCTTGCATTTCTTCTGCTTTACCCACAGCAGGGCATTGCGGCTGTCTGAGTATATCGGCATCTCGAGACCTTTCTGTTTCAGCAGTGCCAGTCCATGGACAATGGCAAGGAACTCTCCGATGTTGTTCGTGCCGAATATCGGGCCGAAGTGGAAAATCTCCTCTCCCGTGGCGATATATACCCCACGGTATTCCATCTGCCCGGGGTTGCCGCTGCATGCCGCATCAACAGCAAGCGCAACCTTTGTTACTGTTGACGGCAGATCTTTGGGCGTACTCTTCTCCTTGGCCTTGCTGCCAATGTAGCTGTATGGCGATGAAGAGTAGGCTTTCCGGGCATCGGGAAGTGTGTCGAATGATTTATAAAGGGCCTGCTTGACGCCCTTTATCCGGGCTTCGCACTCCTCCCAACTTTCGTAGATGCCTGGTTCTACACCGCTCCACACTACATAATAGCGTTTCTTTGCCATGGAGTCACGTTTTTTACATCCTCTCGGGGACCTCTATTCCGAGAATGTTCATTGCAGTCTTGATGACCTTGCCTACGTTGCGTGTGAGAAGTACACGGAATGCCTTTACATCCTCGTTCTCCTCGCGAAGGATTGTGAAGTCATGATAGAACTGGTTGTACTCCTTTGCAAGGTCGTATGCGTAGTTCGCTATTCCCGAAGGAGAATAGTCAGTGCCCGCCTGACGTATCACAGCCGGGAACTCGTTGAGCATGCGTATGATAGAGCACTCCTTCTCGCTGAGGCTCGCAGGTGCCTTGGCGTTATCTACATTTACGCCGGCCTCGGCAGCCTTGCGCTCGATTGAACGTGTGCGTGCATAGGTGTACTGAATGAACGGTCCTGTGTTGCCGTTGAAGTCGATGGACTCCTTGGGGTTGAAGAGCATGTTCTTGCGCGCGTCGACCTTGAGCATGAAATATTTCAGTGCACCCAAACCTATGATGCGGTTAATCTCAGCCTTCTCCTCTGCCGGAATGTCGTTAAGCTTTCCGCCAAGTTCCTCTGAGGTTTCGCGTGCAGTGTTTATCATCTCATCCATCAGGTCATCGGCATCGACGACTGTACCTTCGCGGCTCTTCATCTTGCCCTCGGGGAGCTCGACCATTCCGTAAGAGAAGTGTACCAGTCCCTTGCCCCATGAGAAACCCAGTCTGTCGAGCAGTAGCGAGAGCACCTGGAAATGGTAGTTCTGCTCATTACCTACGACATATACCATCTTGTCGATGGGGTAGTCGCGGAAACGCAACTGTGCTGTACCGATATCCTGTGTCATGTATACCGATGTACCATCGCTGCGGAGCAACAGCTTCTCATCGAGTCCCTCATTGGTAAGGTCGGCCCATACCGAACCATCCTCCCTGCGGTAGAACAATCCCTTCTCCAAACCACCGAGTACGGTCTCCTTGCCCACAAGATATGTGTCGCTCTCGTAGTATATCTTGTCGAAATCGACACCCAGGCGCTTGTATGTCTCATCGAAACCTTCATATACCCAGTTGTTCATCTGCTCCCAGAGTGCGCGTACCTCCTTGTCGCCGGCCTCCCACTTGACAAGCATCTCACGTGCCTCGGCCATCAAGGGCGATGCAACTTCGGCTTCCTCCTTGCTCATGCCCTTCTCCATAAGCACGGCAAGTTCCTCCTTGTAGTGTTTGTCGAATGCCACGTAATAGTCTCCGATGAGGTGGTCGCCCTTCTTGCCGATGCTCTCCGGTGTTGCGCCATTGCCCCACTTCTGCCACGCAAGCATTGACTTGCAGATGTGTATGCCTCGGTCATTGACAATGTTTGTCTTTACCACGCGGTTGCCGTTTGCGGCGATGATGTTCGACAATGCGTATCCGAGAAGGTTGTTGCGGATGTGTCCAAGGTGCAATGGTTTGTTGGTGTTTGGCGATGAGTACTCTACCATCACAAGCGGCGAGTTCTCGTCGGCAGCCACTGTACCCCATCTCTCGGTCTTGTCAATGCGCCCGAGCAACTCTATCCAGTAACTTGTCGATATTGAAAGGTTAAGGAATCCTTTTACCACATTGAATGCGGAAATTACAGGCTGGTTGGCCTTCAGGTATTCGCCAATCTCCTGTGCGGTCTCCTCGGGGCGCTTCTTCGATAGGGCCAGCAACGGGAATACCACGACTGTAAAATCTCCTTCAAACTCCTTGCGTGTCTTCTGCAACTGAATCTTTTCAGCGCTTAACTCTGCTCCATAGAGGCTCTTGATAGCATCTACCACGCTCTTAACAACTGTTGTCTCAATGCTCATATTCTAACTGTAATTATTTTTTTCTTGTGAATTGAATGCGCAGTGCGCATTGTGTTTATGAATTTACTGCAAAGGTAATAAAAAGATAATAATTAATTGTAAAAGTAAATGCCGGTTTTGGACATGAAAGTGTTTATGAAACTTAAATATTGGCGTTATGTGTCGTTTCTTAAAGAGTGGAAACATATTTTGTGCTATATTTGCAGCGCCTATCGGACGGCGCTAATTATTGAATCCAGTTATGAACAACATTCCTACTGTAACAAAGAACCTGCTTGCAATCAACGTCTTGATGTTTCTGGCGCTTTTGGCGGGCCGGAAACTCGGAGTCGATCTCAATGCCATTCTTGGCCTGCATTTCTACATGTCGCAGGAGTTTATGCCCTATCAGCTGTTTACTTACATGTTTATGCATGGCGATGTCTCTCACATATTCTTCAATATGTTTGCCCTGTTCATGTTCGGGCGTACACTTGAGTATGTGTGGGGCGGTAAACGCTTCCTGATATACTATATTGTGGCCGGCGTCGGCGCGGCTCTCATCCAGGAAGCTGTGGGTGCTGTGCGCTACTATTCACTGCTCTCTGATATATCTCCTGCCGATGCGGTTGTCGTGATGGAGAACGGGCTTGACGCTCTGAGGCAAGGCAAGAATTTCATCAATCCGTCGTTGGCCCAACTGAATCTGGTGGTCAATGCCACTACGGTTGGAGCGTCTGGTGCTATATATGCGATTCTGCTTGCTTTCGGAATGCTCTTCCCGAATGAGCGTATATTCGTATTCCCTATTCCTGTTCCGATTAAGGCCAAATTTTTTGTGTTGGGATATGCTGTCATAGAACTCTACCTGGGTGTCTCAGGCAGCCTTGACGGGGTTGCGCACTTCGCTCATTTGGGTGGAATGCTCTTTGGCCTTGTCCTGATTCTCTATTGGCGGAAGAATAGAAAAATAAGTGGCCCTTATGTTTAAAGATTTTTATAGGAAATATTTGAGTGGGAACATTGTGTCCAAGTTTATATTTGCCAATGTCCTGTTGTATGTTTTTCTCCTTTTAATCGGAGTTTTTTCAATGCTCTTCAATATCCCGGGCGTTGCAAATACGGTATTGTCATTCCTTGAATTCCCAGCCTCCTTTGTGCGGTTTGTTTCACGTCCATGGACGCTGTTTACCTACATGTTCGTGCATGCTGGGGTGTGGCATCTGTTGTGGAACATGATGGCATTGTATCTGTTCGGCAGGATATTCTTGAGCTTCTACTCGGCGCGTCAGTTTGTCGGCACATATATTATCGGCGGACTTTCAGGTGCGGTGCTCTATGCGGTCGCATACAATGCGTTCCCCTATTTTGCTCCAATAGTCGGGGTTTCGCGCCTTGTAGGTGCTTCGGCAGCGCTCATGGCAATCGTCGTGGCGGCGGCTGTCCGCAGTCCGCAATATCGGATTAACCTGTTCCTTATCGGCAGTGTCCGGCTCTCGACATTGGCCGTCGCTGTGGTCATTATCTCTTTTCTGATGCTGTCGGGCGATAATGCGGGCGGAAATTTTGCCCATCTCGGCGGCGCTTTTGCCGGCTGGTTCATCGCCTACCTGTTGAATAAAGGTGTGGATGTGGTCTCTTCCATTCTCAAGCCTTGGGAGTGGCTCGTATCGCTGTTCAAACGCACCCGTGCTCCCAAAAGAACACACTTCAACTATGTCAGGGGCGGCCGTAATGCCGATTATGAGTACAATGCAAGAAGAAGGGCCGAAAATGCCGAGGTTGATAGGATTCTTGAGAAAATAAAGCAGGGTGGATATGCTTCGTTAAGTGAAGAGGAGAAAAGGGTGCTTTTCGAGGCTTCATCAAGGTAGCACACTACTTGCGAGCGTATTGTTTAAGCGGGCTTCTGCCCGCTTTTTTGCTTTCTTGCTGTAGTCTTTGATGCCTGCACGTGGCTGCAATCGGTTTTTTCTTATCGCTTCGGATTCCCTTCTGTCGCATTGTCAATCTAGCACTTTTGTTTTCGCATTTGTACTTATATATTAAAGAAAAATGCCCAAATAGCTGAATTATTAAGAAAAAAGCACTATATTTGCGCGATTTTAAATACGGAACAATAAATCGTAATAAAAATTTATAAAAATGCAGAACAAAGGATTCGTAAAAGTATTTGCGGTATTGCTTACATTGGTATGCTTGTTTTACATGTCGTTCTCGTTCGTGTCAAGCAGCCATATGAGCAGTGCTAAAGAAGACCCTATGGGTCAGCAGCACTACCTCGATTCAATGTCAAACGAGAAGGTTTGGCTCGGATACACATTGAAGGAGTGCCAGGAGTTGGAGATTGGTTTGGGACTTGACCTCAAGGGTGGTATGAGTGTTACCATGGAGGTCTCTGTGCCTGATGTAGTTTCAGTTCTTGCCGGCAGTAACAAGGAGACAGTTGCTTTCAAGGCTGCTTTTGATGCTGCAAGAGAGGAAACTAGAAACGACGGTGACTTCATTGCGTCATTCATTGAGCACTATAATGCTCAGGATGCAGGCAAGGTCGCTGCAATGTTTACCACAGAGCAGCTGAACGGTAAGGTTAGCCTGCAGTCTACTGACCAGGAGGTTGCAGATGTGCTCGCTGCCGAGGTAAAGGCGTCTTTGGACAACTCATTCAATGTATTGCGTTCACGTATTGACCGTTTCGGTGTAGTACAGCCTAATATGCAGTCTGTGGAGGGCGCGAGAGGCCGTATTCTCATTGAGCTTCCCGGTGTAACTGATAAAGACCGTGTCGAGAGATTGTTGCAGGGTTCTGCAAACTTGCAGTTCTGGGAGACATTCAGCGCTCAGGAGATTGCACAGGAGATTCTTCCTGCTCTCAATGAGTTGAACGAGACTCTTGTTGCCAACGAGGAGACAGCTCTGTTCCCTGCTTTGGTTCCACAGACCGGTGCAAATGCCATTGTAGGTCATTCATTGGTTAAGGATACAATGGTCGTAAACAATGCTATCGCAAGAGCGTTCGCGGACCAGACCTTCATGAAGGAGGATATCCGATTTGCATGGAGCGTATCTCCAATCGCAGCCGAGCAGCCTATGTATGTTCTCTATGCACTCAAGACCGGCGGCAACGGCAATGCTTCAATGGAGGGTAACGTAATTGAGGATGCAAAGGCCGAGTTTACACAGAACGGCAGCAGACCTTGCGTTACAATGCAGATGACACCAGACGCTGCGCGTGAGTGGGCTCTCCTGACCGAGGTCAACATTGACAAGGCGATTGCTATTGTACTTGACAACTGTGTTTACAGTGCTCCTAACGTAAGCAGCAAGATTCCTAACGGCCGTTCAGAGATTAATGGTAACTTTACAATCGAGGAGACTCAGGACTTGGCCAACGTACTCCGTTCGGGTAAGCTCTCTGCTCCTATGAATATTGTAGATAGCTATGTTGTAGGTCCTACACTCGGTGAGCAGTCAATCAAGCAGGGATTCATGTCATTCGTTGTCGCATTCATACTCCTTATGGTATACATGTGCGCGATGTACGGTGTTATCCCCGGTTCCGTAGCTAACCTTGCTCTTTTGCTGAACCTCTTCTTCACACTCGGTATTCTCGCATCGTTCCAGGCGGCTCTTACAATGTCAGGTATCGCGGGTATCGTGTTGACACTGGGTATGGCTGTCGATGCCAACGTGCTTATCTATGAGCGTGCGAAGGAGGAGCTTGCTGCTGGCAAGAATGTGCGTCTTGCACTTTCTGACGGTTACAAGAATGCATTCTCAGCAATCTTCGACTCTAACATCACATCAATCATAACAGGTGTCATCCTCTTCAATTTCGGTACAGGCCCAATCAAGGGTTTTGCCACAACATTGATTATAGGTCTTCTCTGCTCATTCTTTACAGCAGTGTTCGTGACACGTGTCATCTATGAGCACTTTATGAGCCGTGACAAGTGGTTGAACATTACATTCACTACCAAGCTCTCAAGGAACCTCATGAGGAATACCAAGTATAACTTCATCGGTTCTTCCAAGATGGCGGGAATCGTGTTCGCAGTGCTTTCTGTCGTTATGCTTGTCTCTTTGACTTTCCGCGGTATGCAGCAGAGCATCGACTTTACCGGTGGCCGTAACTTTGTTGTCCAGTTCGAGCAGAAGGTTGAGCCGGAGCAGGTTCGTGAGCTCTTGAAGACAAAGATTACCGACGACAACGTACAGGCTATCGCGTTGGGTACTGACGGAAAGACAATCCGTATCTCTACCAACTACATGATTAACGATACAGCCAAGAGCGCTGACCGCCAGATTGAGGTATTCCTCTATGAGGCATTCACAGAGGGTGGCCTTGTTGACGCTGCAAATGTAAGTCTCAGCACATTCCGTGACATCGAGAACAGGAATGGCGGTTCAATCATCAGTTCTCAGAAGGTGGGCCCAAGTATTGCTGCCGATATCCGTAACGGTGCTATCATCTCGGTGATTCTTGCCCTTATCGCAATCTTCGTTTATATCCTTGTCCGCTTCCGTAACGTAGCGTACAGTATCGGTTCAATCGTAGCGTTGGGTGTTGACGTGCTTTTGATTATGGGCTGTTACTCATTGCTGCATGGTGTATTGCCGATGTCACTCGAGGCTGACCAGGTATTCATCGGTGCAATCCTTACAGCTATCGGTTATTCTATCAATGACAAGGTGGTTGTATTCGATCGTATCCGTGAGTTCACAGGCCTCTATCCAAAGCGTGACAAGCGTGAGTTGTTCAATCTCTCATTGAATACAACATTGGCACGTACAATCAATACTTCTGTAAGTACATTGATTGTGTTGCTGTGTATCTTCATCCTTGGTGGTGACAGCATCCGCAGTTTCTCGTTCGCAATGATTCTCGGTGTAGTGTTCGGTACACTTTCATCACTCTTCATTGCAGCTCCTATTGCACTTGCTTGTCTCAAGAAGAAGTAATATACAGATTTTATACAAGTAAGGAGTCCTCGCCCAACGGCGAGGACTCCTTATTTGTAAATATAATAGTCATTGCAGTTCCGTCATCCTTTCCTTGATGTAGTAGTATGCGAAACGGCAGGCTGCGCAGTTCTGCATACGGCAATATCTGCGCTCGAGCTGCAATACGGCCTGTGAGTCGGCTGCGCACTTTATCTCAAGACCCCTCTCCTTCCATTTACGTATTATGCTGTTCTCCTCGCTTCTGAGATTGTGCAGCAGTTCCTCGGCCTTGCAGCACGCGTTACAGTCGTTGCGGTGCTTGCCGTATATATATAATAATGGTATGATGGCGTTTATAATGATGATGTCCATCTGATTTGCTCTCATGCTCCCGTTGCCTACGGTGGCGGTGCCGCCCATACATGTGTGGTTCTGCCAGTAACCTACAAGCGTGCAGTCTATCATGCTGCGGTATTCGTTTATTGTGCTGCAGGAGAGTATGCTTGAGATGTTTACCGGTTTCTGGCAGAAAAGTGCTGCTATCCTCGCGATACGGACGTGTGGGGTAGCGTTGCCATTTCCCCACTCCTTGTAATCGAGGCTCTTCAGGTTGAACTTGTTCTTTAGGAATCTGTACTCTTGAAGGATCTCTTTGTAATATTCGCTCCGCAGAGCTTCGGTACGGTAGTAGTGCGGGATGCTCTCCTCTTCAAGCAATCCTGCCTGTCCAAACATTATGGCCTCGACCTGCAACAGGTTGTTGCGGTGCTTCCCCAGTGCGTTCATGTCGAGTATTTTTGCCAGCTTCTCGAACTGGTCGCTCTGTATGCCGAATCCGTAGCTGCGTACTATTGTCTTGAACAGGGTCTCATCCCACCGTCCTTTGCATTCGGAGAATGTCTTCTGTATGTTTTCGGCTTTCTCTTCGATGCGCTCTATGAGAAGACGCGAGAGGTAACCGTTTATCTCAACGTCCTTCATCCTTTCAAGCATGTTGCTGCATGACATGCATCCTGAGTGCTGCTGGGCACATTCGAATTCCTGTTCCAGGTCATCGGGCACTCTCAGGCACAGCTGGGTGATTGTCTCTCCGTGGCGTCTCAGTTTCTCGCAGTTATTCTCTGCAGTCACGTGGAGTATGATGTTCGTGTTGGTGTCGGAACTGTGTCTCTCCTCCTTTTCCCAGTCGCTGCTCCTGTGGTGTATTATAACATCGCCACACCACTCCTTGTCATCAATAGATATTCTTGCGTTGTAGAATATGTTCTCCTTTTCTCCCTCGCCGCCGCAGCTTATTATCCTGATGCTTTTGCCTTCGGTTGTCTGCAGCCCCTTCCTGGGCAACAGCTTGTTTTTCCAGATGTAATGTAGTACCCCTCTCATATTGCATAATGTTTGTGGGTACAAAGAAATAAAATGAATTCCGCCAAAGTCAAACCTTTAGCGGAATTTACCCTTCTTTTTTAACATTATTTTACAGAAGATGGTTGTTCCTCATTCTTCTCTGTTGTCTCTTTGTTCTCCTTCGGGTAGCTTATTCTTGTATGGTATATTGCCATAAGCCTTCTCTTGAAGGTGTTTTTGATGGTTTCGATGTCCTGGAATGTCAATGGACTCAGGCTCAGTTCCCCGCTGTTAAGCTTGCCGTCAACGACATTGTCCACTGTCTTGTTGATGTTCTCCTCGGTGTATATGCCGATGCTGTGCGATGCGGCCTCTGTGCTGTCTGCCAGCATCAGTATGGCCTGTTCCTTTGTAGTGGGCTTGGGGCCGGGGTATGTGAACAACTCTTCATCAATTTCCTCCCCGGGGTGCTCATTCTTGTAACTGATGTAGAACCAGCCTGTCTTTGAGGTGCCGTGGTGTGTGGTGATGAACTCCTGTATGTTTTTCGGCAGTCCGGCATGCTTTGCAATCTCCAGTCCGTCGGTTACATGCTTCTTTATTATCTGTGCGCTCTCGATGTAAGAGAGTCCTGTGTGCGGGCTGATGCCGCCGCTCTGGTTCTCGGTAAAGTATATTGGATTCTCGCTCTTGCCGATGTCGTGATAGAGTGCGCCTGTACGGACAAGCAGACTGTTTGCTCCCACGGCTCTCGCAGCCTCTGCGGCAAGGTTGCTTACCTGGATAGAGTGCTGGAATGTGCCGGGGGCTTCCTGGGAGAGTTTCTGCAGAAGCTGGGCGTTGAGGTTCGAGAGTTCTATGAGTGTCACGTTCGATACAAAATGGAATATCTTCTCGATGACAATCATTATGGGGTAGGCGATGAGTGTCAGCAATGAGCTTATCGCGAACTGTATGTACATGTCGTAATTGATATCCATTTCACTTCTGCTCGTGATTGCTGTGTAGCACAGGTATACCAACGAGTATGTCGCGAAAGCGATGAGTACACAACGGAACATCTGTGAACGCGAAGATAACTCTTTTAGGCTCAGTATCACGCTATAGCCGGCTGCAATCTGCAGTAGTACGAACTCATATTGCTCGCCGAGCATGGTCGAGCACATGAGGATTGTTATGGTATGTATGACAATTGCAGACTGGTTGTTTACAAAAAGACAAAGCATCATGGGCACTATCGCGAACGGCAGCATGAATATGTTGCTGTTCTCGAATGCGAGCATTATGCCTACAATCACAGGGAACACCGAAGCCGAGAGTATGCAGAAGATGAACTTGTATGCGTTGTGTACGACTTCGGGCTGATAGAGTTCAAGATAGGCATATGCCAGGAACATAGCTATTATGACAAAGAGTATCTGTCCTAAAAGTATTTTTCCTCTGTTTATCCGCGATTTGGCGCTTTCCAGTTTTTTTGCCTCATCAAGGTATGTGCTTATCGTGTGGTATTTCGTGTAGTCAACCACATCGCCTTCGCCTATTATCTTCTGTCCTTGCTGAACGCTTGTGAGGGCAGGGACAATCTTTGCCAGTTCCTTCTCGGTCATAATGGCTGTCCCGAGGGAGTCGAATGAGTAGTTCGGTTTTATAATCTCGTCCAGCGCGATGTTTCCGGCAAGGCCGCCGTTTAATGCAGCAATGGCTTTTATTGCCTCGGAGCATGATGTCAGGTCGGAACATTTCTTTGTCCCGTTGTCGCATTCCATGGCGCTGTAGCCGTTGGCACGGATGAACTTAGCGTCCTTGTCCGAGATGATACCTTTCCTGTAGATTGACTTCAGTTTGCCTGTATAACTGTCGGGCAGTTCCTGATAGGAACTGAAAAGGGTGTCGTTGCTGAGGATGGTTGCAAGCCTTGCGCATACAGTGTCGGCTGCAGCAGGTGCGTATTTGAAATGGGGCAGTACTCTTGCCAGTATGCTGTCCTTCTCGGCTGCAATGGCGTTGTCAGGTTTCGGTACGTCGAAACTGAAGTCGGCAATCAGCTGTTCATGTTTCCATGGTGCACCCTCCTTGAAATCTATAATGGCTTTCTTCTCCCTTGGCATGAAGCATGTTATGACAAGAATGAAGAAGCAGAGCAGTGTCACTTGGGACAGCTGCCTCGAGTATTTTTTTATCAGTTGTTTGGTCTTTCCCATCTCCGCAGTCGTTTATAGGGCCAAATGTACTAAAAAATAACAGAAATCAAACAAAAAAGTCTCTTTCTTGAACTATTCGGTCCATTGAAGGCTCTGTTCGCCGGCATTTTCACCGTTTGTGTGCCATTTGTAAAGTTCTTTTTACGAGGATGTTAAAAAACGGTATTTTTATTTTGCGGGCAACGCAACTTGTGCTAATTTTGCATTATTGTTAATGTTATATTAGGCTCTGTGTGCTTGTGCCGTTTCTGTCGGTGCCATGCTTGGCCATGAAGTAAGTTTTTGACTATGAATGAGAGAAAAGTAAGAGTGCGTTTCGCGCCGAGTCCCACCGGCCCTCTGCACATCGGAGGTGTGAGGACTGCATTATATAATTATCTTTTCGCCAAGCAGAATGGCGGTGAACTGATATTCCGCATCGAAGATACCGATTCGAACCGCTTTGTGCCAGGTGCCGAGGAGTATATTCTCGAGTCTTTCCGTTGGTTGGGCATAAAGTTCGACGAGGGAGTCAGCTTTGGTGGCGACCATGGCCCTTATCGCCAGTCGGAGCGTCGCGACATCTACAAGAAGTATGTGCAGCAGCTCCTTGACTCCGGCAAGGCATATATCGCATTCGATACCCCCGAGGAGCTTGAGGCAAAGCGTGCCGAGATAGACAATTTCCAGTATGATGCATCTACACGTCTGGGCATGCGCAATTCGCTTGCACTTCCGGCCGAAGAGGTCAAGGCTCTTGTCGAGAGCGGTCATCAGTATGTGGTGCGCTTCAAGGTAGAGCCGGGCGAGAAAGTCGTTGTCAATGATATCATCCGTGGCGAGGTGACGATAGACTCTTCAATCCTCGATGACAAGGTTCTTTATAAGTCGGCCGATGAGTTGCCTACTTACCACCTTGCAAATATTGTCGATGACCACCTTATGGAGGTCTCTCATGTTATCCGCGGCGAGGAGTGGCTCCCGTCTGCCCCGTTGCACGTGTTGCTCTACCGCGCATTCGGCTGGGAAGAGACCATGCCGCGTTTTGCGCATCTGTCGCTGCTCCTCAAACCCGAGGGTAACGGCAAGCTGAGCAAGCGCGACGGCGACCGTCTCGGCTTTCCTGTCTTTCCGCTCGAATGGCATGACCCCAAAAGCGGTGCAGTTTCATCGGGTTTCCGCGAGAGCGACTATCTGCCCGAGGCAGTGATAAACTTCCTCGCACTCCTTGGCTGGAACCCCGGCGATGATGTGGAGCTCATGTCAATGGATGAGCTTGTCAGAAAGTTCGACCTTTCGAAGTGCAGCAAGGCGGGTGCACGTTTCGACTATAAGAAAATGGTGTGGTTCAACCACGAATACATATTGCAGAAGCCTGACAGCGAGATTGCGGCAATTTTCATGCCTGTAGTCGAGGCTCATGGCGTGAGCACCACGCTGGAGCACCTTGAGAAGATTGTCGCTCTCATGAAAGGCCGTGTCAACTTTGTTCACGAGTTGTGGGATGCGAGCAGTTTCTATTTCATTGCTCCGACAGAGTACGATGAGAAGACTGTCAAGAAACGCTGGAAAGAGGATTCTGCACAGAAGATGCGTGAACTTGCCGAACTGCTCGATAGTCTTGAGGATTTCTCTATTGAGAATCAGGATAAGGCTGTCCATGAGTGGATTGAGGACAAGGGCTACGGCATGGGCGAAATTATGAACGCGTTCCGTCTTGCGCTCGTCGGCGAGGGTAAGGGACCGCAGATGTTCGACATCTCGGGTCTTATAGGAAAAGAGGAGACCCTGAAACGTCTCGATAGGGCAATCAAAGTATTGGGTTAATCATGTATACTTTAGGAATCTATCTGTATATAGCCTTCGTGAAACTGGCCGCATTCTTCGGGCACAAGAAGGCTGCATCGATGCTCAAGGGGCATAAGGAGATATTCTCCTTGCTCAAGGAGAAGGTAAAGCCCGGCACGGATTATGTTTGGTTCCATGCTTCTTCACTCGGAGAATTCGAGCAGGGGCGTCCCATGATTGAGAAATTGAGGGCGGAGCATCCCGAGTACAGGGTAGTGCTCACGTTCTTCTCTCCATCGGGCTACAATCCAGCCAAGAACTACCAGCAGGCCGATATCGTGTGCTATCTGCCGTTCGATACAAAGCGTAATGTCAGACGCTTCCTCGATATCCTTAATCCCAAGATGGCGTTCTTTATAAAATATGAGTTCTGGATAAACTTTCTTTCTGGGCTCAAGAAGAGGAATGTGCCGGTGTACAGTGTCTCTTCAATTTTCCGCAAAGAGCAGACCTTCTTCAAACCATGGGGCGGACGCTACCGTCTGGCACTGCATTCGTTCAATCATCTGTTTGTCCAGAATGACAAGTCAAAGGAGCTTCTCCGTTCGATAGGTGTCACCAATGCGACGGTTGTCGGCGATACGCGTTTCGACCGTGTGATAAAGATTCTTGAACAGGCAAGGCAGTTGCCTCTTGTCGATGCCTTTGTCGAGGGAGAGCGGAAAGTCTTTGTTGTGGGAAGCTCGTGGGGCGAGGATGAGGCGATATACATGCCTTACTTCAACAGACACAAAGAGTGGAAGATGATTATCGCGTCGCATGAGGTCGATGATGAGCGTGTCAAAAAGATTCAGGAGCAGTACGAAGGACGTTGCGTGCGATATACCAAGGCAACAATGGAGGATGTGCGCGAGGCTGATTGTTTAATTATTGACTGCTATGGACTCCTCTCGTCAATATACCGCTATGGCGACGTGGCGTATGTGGGCGGCGGTTTCGGTGTCGGAATACACAATGTGCTCGAGGCTGCGGTATATGGCGTTCCGGTGTTCTTCGGCCCGAATAACAGAAAGTTCCAGGAGGCGCAGGCTCTCAAGGCGTGTGGCGGTGGAATTGAAATAGCTAACACCATTGCTCTTGCCGAGAAGATGGATTCTTTTGCTGCCGACGCCCAAGCGCTTGAGACTGCAGGAAAGGCTGCGGGGACCTATGTGGCGGACAATGCAGGAGCTTCGGCAAAAATATTCAAGGCGTTGGGGCTGTAATTGATTAAACATTGTTAATTGCGGCCGTTTGTTGAGATATTTTCATATATTAGCACAGTTCGTCTTTTAATGTAAGAAACAAGTAGAATTATAACGATAACCTTTAAAATTTTAAGTTATGCAGTATTTAACAAACGAGAAATTGGTGATTGTCGGAGCTGCCGGCATGATTGGTTCTAATATGGCTCAGTCAGCTCTTATGATGGGCTTGACAACTAACCTCTGCCTTTATGACGTGTTCTCTCCGGAGGGCGTTGCCGAGGAGATGCGCCAGAGCGGTTTCGATGATGTGAACATCACAGCTACAACAGACGTTGCCGAGGCATTCAAGGATGCAAAGTATATCATCTCTTCAGGTGGTGCTCCACGTAAGGAGGGTATGACACGCGAGGACCTTCTGGCCGGTAACTGCAAGATTGCTGAGGAACTTGGCAAGAATATCAAGACATACTGCCCCGATGTAAAGCACGTTGTCATCATCTTTAACCCTGCTGACCTTACAGGTCTTGTTACCTTGCTTTATTCAGGCTTGAAACCGGGTCAGGTTACAACACTTGCCGGCCTTGATTCTACACGTCTTCAGAATGCCCTTGCAAAGAAGTTCGGTGTAATGATGAACGAGGTTACAGGTTGTGCTACATATGGTGGCCACGGCGAGCAGATGGCTGTGTTCGGCAGCGCTGTAAAGATTGCCGGCAAACCATTGACCGACCTCATCGGTACAGCAGAGTTCCCCGCTGAGGAGTGGGAGCAGATGAAGAAGGATGTTACACAGGGTGGTGCGGCTATCATCAAGCTCCGTGGCCGTTCATCATTCCAGAGCCCTTCATACCTTTCTGTCGAGATGATTCGCTCGGTTATGGGTGGTGAGACATTCCGTTATCCGGCAGGTACATACGTGTCAAACGAGAAGTACAACCACATCATGATGGCTATGGATACTGTTCTTGATGTGAACGGCTGTTCATACAAGATGCCGGTAGGTACTCCCGAGGAGATTGCAAAGCTCGATGCAAGCTATGAGCACCTCTGCAAGATGCGTGACGAGCTCGTTACTTTGAACATTGTTCCTGCAATTTCAGAGTGGAGCAGCATCAATCCTAACCTCTGATAAAAGAGAGTTGTTATTAATACACAAGAGAACGGGAGCAGTGCTCCCGTTCTTTATATATATGTGTTAGGGCAGCCATTTAAATTTGGTGGATAATGACATTTTAAACCAAAAATATTTGGTGAAGGAGCAAACAGGTTAGCTCGCTCGCTTCTCTTTGATTGCAGCATCGGTCTCAGAACATTAAACATTGAACGCGGTTTTCTCTTTTTTGTGTAAAAAAAAGCCTAAATGTTTTGCCAATTGAGAAATTGTATCTACTTTTGCGCTGCATTTTGTCTAAAGTGAAATAATATAAACTAAATAAATAAAATAGGAAATGATTGTAGTACCTGTTAAAGAGGGCGAGAACATTGAGAGAGCTCTCAAAAAATTCAAGAGAAAATTCGAAAAGACCGGTGTAGTAAAGGAGTTGCGCGCACGTCAGCAGTTTGACAAGCCATCAGTTCTCAAGAGACTTAAGATGGAGCACGCTATCTATGTTCAGAAGCTTCGTGCAAACGAGGAGTAAGAAACAATCTGAATAATTCTTAAAAACCGGATATTTTTCTTGCTTTTTAGATTAAAGTGATTTATATTCGTTGCCGTAAGACATCATGTCTTTCGGCAACGAATATGTTTATAGACTCTTTCATCGGGTATCTCAGGGCTGAGAAGAACTGCTCATCGCATACGTTAAGGGCGTATGCAGGTGATCTCCGTTCTTTTCAGGAGCACATGGCCTGCTTGGATGAGTCTCTTACTTTTTTTACGGCTGATGCCGATGTGGTGCGCTCCTGGGTTGCTGCGCTGATGGATGAGGGCGCCTCGCCGTCATCAGTGTGCCGTAAGCTTAGTTCCTTGCGTTCGTTCTATCACTACCTGCAAAGGAGCGACCCGTCGCTTGCCAACCCTGCTGCGATGTTGCAGGGTCCTAAGCGCCGGAAAGGGCTCCCGACCTTTGTCAAGGAGAGTGAGATGGACAGGCTGATAGATGATATTCCATTCGGCGAAGGGTATGTGGCATGCAGGGACAGGATGATGCTCGTCCTGTTTTACGAGGCAGGACTGCGTCTTTCGGAACTTGTGGGGCTTGATGTCGATGATGTAGATATGCAGTCATCTGCTATAAAAGTATTGGGAAAGCGCAACAAGCAGCGTGTCATCCCTTTTGCGGCTGAACTGAAAAGGGAACTGGCAGGTTACATAGAAGAGAGGGCGGCCTTTGCGCGATGCTCGACAGGTGCGTTGTTCCTTTCCTCGAAAGGCGGGCGCATAAGCAATTCGCGCGTATACCGTATTGTAAACGGTCGTTTGGCGGGTGTCACGACCCTTAAAAAGAAGAGCCCGCATGTGCTACGTCACTCCTTTGCGACGGCTATGCTTAATCATGAGGCTGAGATAGGAGCCGTCAAGGAATTGCTGGGGCATGAGAGGCTTGCCACGACTGAGATTTACACCCATCTGACATTCGAGGAGTTGAAGAAGAGTTATGTGAAGGCTCATCCAAGAGCCGGTAATAATTAAATAATAGGAGGATTTATTATGGAGACAAGAATTCAATCAGTTCATTTTGATGCAACTCAGCAGTTGTTGGAGTTTGTAGAGAAAAAGGTTGCGAAGCTGGAGAAACTTTGCGAGGGTGCAACAGCGCTTGACGTGAACATGAAGCTGATTAAGCCCGAGACAGCGATGAACAAGGAGGTTGCCTTGCGCCTGTCTACCGGTAACGGTGAACTCTTTGCTGCCAAGACCAGCGACACTTTCGAGGATGCCCTGCTTGGCGCTATCGACGCAATCAAGGTTCAGATAGAGAAGGCTCGCAACAAATAGTGCGCGTCTCTTTTGTGGAATATATGCAGGAGCAGCCAGAAGGCTGCTCCTGATCTGTTTTTAGATGGTGATATATCCTTTGGGTGAAAAAAAAAGTCTTGATAATGATTTTTTTATGAAAATAAATTAATTTTGCCTCCAATTTAAGAAGTTGTTTAAATTTATATCGGAAGTTATTTATAGGTCAAAAATAGAATGTTTTCTTGGACATAAAAAACAACGAAATAGCCGCTTTCAATATAAGAATAACTTTTTTAGAAATTTAATGGCTTTTAAAAATAAAGGATACCGTGTGCGACGATACCCACCTTTATTACAATGGAAACACAGGAACTTATCTTTTTTGCAACAAATATTGTACTGATATCTGTAAGTGTATATAGCTGTATAATCAAATGGTTTTTCCGTCCCAAAGCCTACAGAGCCCATTTTGATAGGCTTTTCCCCGGGCAGTTCTGGGTCGGTCTTCTTTTTCTCCTGCAATTGTTGGAGATACCATACATGTTCGAGATTGAGAATGTCAAAGCCTTACGTTATGCCAATGCATTCTCTCTGTTGCTCACACCTCCTATAATGCTTGTGATATGTCGCAAGTACTTCTTCCCCAAGAAAAAGCAGCCAAGGTTTGAATTGTTTATGTTCATCCCGGCAATAGTGCTGTTTATTGTGTTTCTTTTGCGTGTAACAGGAACACTGGTGCTTTCTGAAATAGGTAGGAATGTGGTAATTTGGGGTGCATTTGCGGTTTTTATGCTTTTCTTTGTCATGACCGTCAATATGGGAATAAAGATAAAGAGGCTTTCAAAAGGTATCGATTCTCTTGAATATTCCGATTCGCAGGACTTTTCCCATACATTTGCGTATTACGTGATGCGCCTCCCTACACTTCTGTGTATTGTCTTGGCTGTTAATTATCTGTGCAATGACCAGTGGGTGAAATTTGTGATTGATATCTTTTTAATAATAGTTACAATAGGTTTTGTGCTGTTCACTCTTGATCCATGGCGAGAGATTGAATTTGTTGAAGAGAAACGTGTATATAATGAAATAGTTGAGGCTACGGAGTCAAAGTCCAAAAGAAGGATGTCTGATGCACGTTATGAACAACTGAGAAAAGAACTTTTTGCACTCTTTGATGAAAAGGAAATTTTCCTTACTCCACATCTTTCGCTTGAAATGTTGCTCAAGGAGATGTCGACAAACCGTAACTATCTCGGCGAGACAATTGCCCGAAGCGGATATAAGTCCTTTTATGACATGGTTAGCTCTTATAGGGTAAAGTATGCGTTGCGCATTATCAAGGAAGAGCCCGAAGCAAAGATGGTTGATATCGCTTTCAGGAGTGGATTCGCATCGGCAACCTCAATGAACAAGGCTTTCACAGCACAAGGCCTTCCCGCTCCGTCGCAGCACAGGATTACCCCCTTCCTATCTTGTTGATAAATAATTGTTTATCAGCGTGTTGGCTAATGTGTGGATATCGATACCAATAATAAGAATAATTCGTTATTATTATCGGCACATATTTATGGTGTTGCCGTTTTTTCTGTTAAAACAATTTTCAGCATTCTTAGAATGCGGTTGTGAAAAACGCTGTCAGGATTACTCCTGACAGCGTTTTCAATTATCTGGAAATCCTTGTCAATTTTTAAGAAACTGTTTTCAGTAAAGTGGAAAGCTGTTTCATTCCATAGAAAATCCTTTCTTGTGCATATTCTTTTTCTTTGCGACAGAAATGTATGAGACATGGAAAAGAATTATAAGGCTATTACAACTGGGCTTCTTATTGATTTTAATGGAATCGATGATTTGCAGGCGGGCAGACTGTTTTCTGATTTTTGTGAGGTTACCTGTTCCAATTTGTTCGCATTTTCTCCTTACCAGCTTCATCTTGAGCGCGAAGAGTTTTTGCATTTCCAATTTTTGGCTGATGAACTCAAGGAGTTGATCGAACATGCTGATGTTTCAGTTGAGGAACTTGATGCGAAGTGCAGTAGGTTGAAGGATGTGTATCATGGAATGATAGATAGTTGCTGGGAAGCTTTTGTTTGCAATCCAAATATAGAAGACGAACCCGGAAGATTTATTATCCTGCAAATGATGGCTGTTTCCAACTATGAAAAGAAGCAATACAAATAAAAGTGCTTTACAGGTAACTGAGAACCGTTTTCCTTTTGAAGGAATACATCAAAGGGAAAGAATTCAGCGGAAAGGAAACGGAGATTCATTTTCATGGAAAGAGGTTTTGGCGAACGGGAAAACTGTTTCATTGTACAGGAAACGTGTGGATTGGGGATTTCTGTTTCTTTGCATCGGACAAAACAAAAATGTGATGATGGCACATTGTAAATCAATCAAGAAAAATAAGAACCGAATATTATAAACTAAATCTTAAAGAATATGAGTGAGTGTAAAAAATTAAGTTGTTTGTTGCTTTTTGCCTTGACATTCCTCTTTACCCAGGAGGTAAAGGCGCAACAAGTGGCTGTCAAGACAAATCTTGTCTACGATGCTACTGCAAATGTCAATGCTGGTATTGAGGTGGGATTGGCAAAAAGATGGACTCTCGATGTATCGGGTAATCTTAATGCATGGGATATGTCTCACGGACGTAAATGGAAGCATTGGTTTGCACAGCCTGAATTCAGATATTGGTTCTGTGATCGTTTTTCGGGACATTTTATAGGAGTGCATCTGCATGGCGGACAATACAATGTCGGTGGTCTCAAGAACAGTATCAAGTTCCTTGGAACAGATTTTTCAAAATTGGGTGACCACCGTTTTCAGGGTTGGTTTGCAGGAGCTGGTATTGCCTATGGTTATACATGGATTCTGGGCAGACACTGGAATCTGGAAGCCGAAATAGGTTTTGGATACAGTTATACCAGATATGACAAGTATGAGTGTGTGGGTTGTGGCAGAAAGGTTGAGGAGGATAAGGACCATAACTATGTGGGACCTACCAAGGCTGCGATAAACTTAGTGTATCTTTTTTAAAAAATGACAACGATGAAACGTATAATATTTATTCTTTTTGCCCAGTTCGCACTTCTTGCAACAGTTGATGCTCAGAGTGTTGACGGTGTAAAGGTTGAGAACCTGCGTATGAAACGCAATGGTGGATTCATGGTGGTGAATATGGATGTCGATTTCTCGTCTCTTAAAGTATCATCCAACAGAGCAGTTCTTTTTACTCCTGTAATTGTGAACGACAAGGATAGTGTAGATCTCTCTTCTGTAGGTTTCTATGGCCGTCGTCGCTACTACTATTATGTTCGCAACGACAAGAGTATTATCGCGGAAAATGGAAAGAGCTATCGTGCTTCGGAGAAGCCGGAGACAATGGACTACAATGTAGTTGTTCCCTATGAGAAGTGGATGGATGGAGCATATCTGGTATTGCACCGCAGTGACTACGGATGCTGTAATAAGATTGTAGACGAGCAGTTCTCTCAGTTGGGAATGTTCAAGGAGCGTATATTCTCGCCAAAGTATGTATATGTACGCCCTGTACCTGAACTTCAGAAGACACGTTCGCTCAGCGGCTCGGCGTACATCGACTTCGTGGTAAACAAGACTGTCATAAACCCGAATTATCGTGGCAACAAAACTGAATTGGCAAAGATTACAGGTACAATAGATTCAGTAAAGAACGACAAGGACATTACCGTGACTGCGCTTTCAATCAAGGGATTTGCTTCTCCTGAGGGCTCGTATGAGAATAATACACGTCTTGCAAAAGAGCGTACAGAGGCTCTCAAGAAGTATGTACAGAACCTGTATCATTTTGAGCCTGATTTTATACAGACATCATATGAACCGGAAGATTGGGCCGGATTGAGAAAATTTGTCGAGACATCTTCGCTTCCTAACAAAGATGCCATTATCAGCCTTATCGATGGTAATCGTGAACCGGATAACAAAGAGTGGATGATCAAGTCTACATACGCCGATGACTATCAAGTGATGTATAAGCAATGTTATCCGGCTCTTCGTCACTCTGACTATAAGATTGAATATACTATCCGTGCCTATACAGACATTGAAGAAATCAAGAGAGTCTTTGCGGAAAGTCCCCAGAAACTCAGCCTTGAAGAATTCTATATCCTGGCGCAATTGTATGATAATAATTCACGCGAACTCAACGATATTTTCGAGACTGCTGTCCGCATGTATCCTAACGATCAGGTTGCAAACCTTAATGCCGCTATCTCTGAAATGCAGAACGGTGACCTCACAAGTGCAGAGCCTCATTTGAAAAAGGCTGGTGATTCGGCCGAGGCAGTATACGCACGCGGTATTTATGGGGCATTCGTCAAGGATTATGACAATGCTTTGGAACTCCTGGAGAAAGCTAAGGAGATGGGAATCGTTGAGGCTGCTGATGCAATTGAACAGATAAATGAAATAAAATAATAAGAATAGAAACAAATTTTAACCACTTAATTCTGATTAAATTATGAAAACTAACAAATTATTTTTCGGTTTCTTGGCTGCAGGCTTGTTGCTGAGTTGTACAAATGAGGATGAAGCTGCTGTTGTCAATCCAATGGGCAATACACAGACTTCTTATATTGCAATCAATGTGAATTCTGCTTATGATGCAACCCGTGCCGATTATGCAGAGGGTACAGCTGAGGAGCAGAAAGTGAATAACGCACATTTCTTCTTCTTTGACAATGCTGGTTCTGCATTCAATGTATCAAACGAGATTGGCGGTACAGGTGTAAACTATATTACAAAGAGTGGTTTGGCAGATAATGGCAACAATCCCGAGAACGTAGAGACTATTACAGAGGCAGTCCTTACTATCAAGGGCAACAAGGGTAATAACCCGGCAAAGGTTGTGGCTGTAGTAAACTGGGATTATTCAGGTGCTTCTTTGTCACTCGCTGAACTTAAAGCGCAGCTCGTTTCTGAGGCAGATGCAGTTACTGGTGATTTCGTAATGAGTAACTCTGTGTATTTGAGCGGTGCTGATGTGATGGACGCTACCCCTATTACAGTTGCTAATATTTCATCTTCTGAGACCGGTGCTATGGCATCTCCAGTTGATGTTTATGTAGAGCGTCTTGCTGCCAAGGTCGCACTGACACAGGCCGAGGAACTTTTCGATACTGGTATAGCAAATCCTTACGGTACCGGCAACTTCTACGTAAAGGTTCTTGGTTGGGATATCAATACAACAATGAACAGCTCTAACCTAGTGAAGAGTGTCTCTAGTGCATGGACAGATGCCAACCTTGGTATCGTGGGATGGAACATAGAGGCTTACAAACGCTCATTCTGGGGTGAGTCTGTTGCTGTAGGTGGCAGCGCTGCTTTGGTAAAGAACTTCTCTTGGAGCCGTATAAACAACGCTGTTGCTGCAGCTGACTACTGTCTTGAAAATACAAGCGGTACAAATACGAAAGTTCTTGTGAAGGCTCAGATTTCTGATGCGGACGGCAATCCTGTCGAGGTTGTGAAACTCCTTGGCGAGTATGTTACCGTAGAGGGTCTCAAGAACAGCATCGCTAATGCTCTTGCTTCAAAGTACTACGCATTTGACGGTGGTGTTTACACATCTATTGCTTCTGCTGACATTGAGCTTGCTGCTGCCGGTACATCTGGTGTTGACAGCTACACTGTAACCTATAGGCTTACTGCCGCTGCAGCTGCAAAGACATGGAAGGTAAAGAATGCTGACGGTACGACATACAGCGATGTTACAGCTGACGATGTCAACGTTTCACTTGACGCTCTTGAGCACGCTCAGGTATGGAATGATGGTATGGCATACTACTTCGCCGATATCAAACATCTTGGTGCTGCAGGTACTACCGGTGAGTTCGGTGTAGTGCGTAACCACTCATATGCTGTGAACGTTACTGAAATTGTAGGTCTTGGAACTCCTGTTTATGACGGTGACAGCGATGTTGAGGAACCTGTTACTCCAAGCGACACCGAGTCTTACATTGCTGCAAGAATTAATGTCCTCACATGGAAACTGGTTAACCAGAACGTGATACTCAAATAATATACAACCTATTAAATGTAGCGTGGGTCAACCCACGCTACATAAAACAAAAAACTCTTACTATTAAAAAGCACTTAGCGTGCCGGTGCAAAGAGAGGCACGTGACTGAAGCCATGACGAGCGGCTTCCACCGGATTTGAATTTTCTACTGTGCATATTAAGTACGGATAATATATAAAAAGATACAACTATGAACAAATCATTATTTTTGGGTAAAATAGGAGTCCTCTTGGCCCTGCTGGCAGTGATGTTCACATCATGCGACAACAGTTTTGTGTATGATGATGAGGGTGACTGTTCAGTACACTACAGAATCAGGTTCAAATATGACAAGAACATGAAGTTTGCCGATGCTTTTGCAAACGAGATAACTTCTGTGGCTTTATATGTATTTGACAAGTCGGGTGTGCTGGTATATCAGTGTGCTGAAAACGGTGAGACTCTTTCCGAAGAGAACTATGCAATGACCGTAGAACTGAACCCCGGAGAATATGAGATGCTTGCATGGTGTGGTGTAGGTGATGGCGAATCCTTTGTAGTACCTCAGGCAAACGTCGGTGTCACTACTAAGGAAGACCTTACATGCAAGATGAACCGCGTTGCTGCAAACGGCCACGGCAAGGTTGAGAAGGACCTTGCTCCTCTTTTCCATGGGGAGATGAAGGTTGAATTTACAGATGAGCCTGGTGTGCATTATGAGACAATATCTCTTACAAAGAACACCAACGTGGTACGCGTTGTTCTTCAGCAACTTTCAGGTGAGGATGTGAACCCTGACCTCTTTTCTTTTGAAATTCAGGACTACAACGGTTATATGGCACACGACAACAGTCTGCTGGATGATGAACTTATCATATATAAGCCTTGGAGCCTCAAAACCGGTAATGCAGACATAGATGCAGATATTTATGATGACCAGACACGTGCCTCTTCAGTAGGTGTTGCAGTTGCTGAGATGACAACGGGACGTCTTGTTGAGGGTAACCGCCCGATTCTGGTTGTAAGAAATCTTGAAAAGGGTGATGTTGTTCTCTCTGTACCGCTCATTGACTATGCGCTTCTTGTCAAGGGTAACTACAACAAGGAAATGAGTGACCAGGAGTATCTCGACCGTCAGGATGAGTACAATATGACATTCTTTCTTGATGAGGCAGGACGCTGGATTTCTTCATCTATCATTGTCAACTCCTGGAGAGTTGTATTGAATAACCAGACAATCAATTGAGACTATGTTTAAGAGAGTTATATATACAGTCATCTTGTCAGTTCTCACCCTGACATCGTGCAACTCTATCATGGATGAGGGCGTTTGCTCCGAAGGCGATGGTATTGTACGCAAGGTGACTTTTACGCTGGCAATGGACGAGGAGTCGCGTCGGACAAGGGCTTCATGGGAGAGTGGGTATATCGCGGAGGATGCTGTTGATTATGAGAACAGGATTGCGTATGATGGCCTCAGAGTACTCTTCTATACTTCTTCGAACAGATACGTCGGAGAAGTGGCAAATATGATGCATTGGCCTATAAGCGAAACGGAGTACAAGTTCTCGGGTGATGTGACCTCATTGAACCTGGCTCTTGGAACTGAGTACAAGATTATGGTCCTGGCAAATTGCCCGGAGACTACAACCGATATTAATGGACTCTATTATTCAATAGCGGATGCCGATTATCCTAAGGGATATATCCCGATGTGGGGAGTAGGGCTGTTCACTCCTTCCGGAGACGAGTTGCAGGACGCAGGCACAATCGATTTGTTACGTTCAATGGCCAAGATAGAGGTCGTACTCAGCAATGAGATGCTTGCAAATGGGTATACTCTTGATGAGGTAAGCCTGAACCACTATAATTCAACAGGCTATTCTCTTCCTAACGGTTGGAACAGTGTTGCAAAAACCATTGAACTGGATCAGGAATATTGTATGAGGGCATATCATAGTCATGTCACATCAGTGTTGCCTCTGAAGGAGGTTGTGGAGAACAAAAGTTTTTGGGTATATGTACCTGAATTCAATGTGCTGCAAACCAGTGATAACCGTCCGAATCTGAATGTGACTCTCATTGACGGGACTTCTGTCCCGCTTGAGTTCCCGGGTTCAATAAGGTTCGGCACATATGATGCTAATGGAGAATTGGTCGAGGATAGCGAGGTGAATATTGTCCGCAACCATATCTACCGTTTCAATATCGTTGGCATCAGCAGTGGACTTGAAATAGAGTACGAGGTGATGGATTGGGAGTATGACGAGGCTGAAAATAAATGGGAGCGTGGCGAATTCGCATATCCTACATATCATAATCCGGTTGTACCCGATTATCTGAATCCTTCGGCTCCTATAGTTACAGCACCGGTGATGAAGTACAATAATGGCGTAAACCCGGAAGAGGATGCTTTTGTCGTATGGTTCAAGATGGGCAAACCGGCAGAGCAGACATGGACACCGGTTCTTAACCAGTCTGAAACGGATTATGAGATTAGAGTATACAAGAGTGACAACCCTGCGGTGAGGCTTACAGATCCGGCTGATTGGGTCGCTGATCCAGATCATTGGTATAAAATTGTAATCCTTCCGTTGAAAGCGGATAATGCTGGTGTAGTTGCAAAATTCGGTATTACTTATACACAGAACTGGATGCCGGACGGCTCCTCGCTATACCTCTTTATCAATGGTAAGGTGGATGAGATTGCTTGGCCCGAGAGTGGCGATGACCCTAAAATCATTGAAATAAAACAGATATAACATCGTAACTAATGATAATTATGAAACGCATTATATATTTCCTCTTTTCTGCTGTTGCGGTCATGGCAATGCACTCATGTGTAAACGATGATTTGGATGTGATGTATGAGGATGCGGAAAATGACTGTATCTCAATAACAGTAGCTACCGGCAACTTGATGACACGTGCTTCTGTTGCAGACAACGATCTTGAGTCAACGGTCTATCATCTTGATGTCATGATATTTGAAGAGAGTGGTGAATACAAGTACAGTGAACGTATCAGCGTCACTCCTTCTTCACAGGGTATCGTAAGGCTTGGCCTAAAACGCTCCGGCTTCTTTACTGTGAATGCGAAGTATTATGTATATGTGATTGCGAACAGCGAACATCCCGAAAATGTTTTCGCAAATCTTGAGGATGTTGATGCCTTGCATGCCCTCAATCAGGAGAATGAGCGTATACATATTACCGGTTCAACAGTAGAAAGTGCTCCGCAGAGTTTCCTTATGGATGGTACAGCGTTCATCAAAGGCGAATCTGAGCCGGCAATGCCCTCTGCAATAATCCTTTATGACGGTGTTGACAAGAATAAGACCGAGCTGAAAGTCAACCTTCGTCGTGCTGCAGCCAAGATAGAGGTGGAACTGGTAAGCGGAAACGACGTCAAGTTCGTCAGGAACGAGCATATAGGCTACTATCTCCGTAATATGCCCTACAGCACTGCAGTAATTCCTTATGCCGATCCAACAGAAAAACCGCAGCCACTGTTGCGTACTCCTGACAAGACTACGGGCCGCTATTTTACATGGCTTGCCAACAATTCGGTCAATTCCGATACTGTCAAGATTACAGCATACGTGTACAGCCACTCATGGAGCAACAACGAGTTCTTTGAAAGAGGTACCTCGTTGATTGTGAATATTCCTGTTGAGTATAACGGCAGCTCGTTTTCAAACAGTTACTACCAGATTGCATTGCGCCCTAAGGATGCCTTGGAATTCAAGCGGAACAACTACTATAAGGTTACGGGCATAATTAATGCTCCCGGTGCCGAGGAGGAGTCTGTTCCTGTTGAGATTGCCGACCTGAAATATGTTGTCCGTGACTGGACTGTAGTAAATGTTGATGTCAATGGCGAGAATGCTCCGGTGTATCTTACCGTTAACCGCGATACCTTGAGAATGCACAATGAGAAAATAGATTCCACAACATTGCTTTTCTCATCATCATCTGATGTTACGGTATCTCTCTTGAATAACTCCTTGAACTACCCTTATTATATCGACAAGTTCGGACAGAAACAGAAATATAATAGCAGTGACATAAGTGGCAGTGCTACGGGTATTTCGGGAAACATTACAGTTGAAAGCCCGGTCCCTACGAACAATACAATACGTTACTTCATGTTCGAGGTAAGGAATGCAGAGGGGCTCAAGGATACAGTTTGGGTTGAGCAGTATCCGCTTATCTACATCACAAATCAGCAGGGATGGTACTCTTATCGCGATGATTTCAAGGATGATGATGCAAGGCCTACAACATACGAGTATAGAGGTGACAGACTTGTGAATATAAGTTTTACCAGAGGATGGCAGGGCGGAAGTTATGTCTATGGCTACTCCTATGGTACAGACTATAACGAGGGTTTCTGGAGGTCTAAGGTCGCTGAACCACTTTCTAATGGTATGTCTAATATATCATATTACAGGTGGAATAACTACAATGCTGATCCCGATATTGAAACAGCTGAATCAAACGGAAATGCGCGTATGTACCATGTGAGAGTTACATCAACATCTGATAAGTATAAAGTGGGCCGTCCAAGAATGACATCCGATGGATATACTGATCCGGGTGCTGACAATAAACTGCTCGTTTCCCCATCGTTCATGATTGCTTCCCGCCTTGGTTTTATAAACTCGAATGCAGGTGGAATCACGTATGCGAATACCGATGCTTTGAAGATTGAACTCTACCGTAATCACTGTGCAAATTATGTAGAGGTCTACAAGGATGATAATGGCAATAAGGTTATCTTGGATGACTGGCGTTTGCCTACAGAAGCAGAACTGAAGATAATTATGGATATCCAGGGTACGGGTGCTGATGCCGAAGCGATTGACTATCTGCTCAATGCAAGATATTATGTGTCGGCAAGCGGACCGGTTCATAATAGCAAGAACACAACACAAGGAACTGCAGGACGTTGTGTACGCGATGCTTATGTAAAATGATAATTGTATACCAATAACTAACGGTGAAATTAAAGACTATGAAAAAGAAATTCTTAAATATTTTAGTTGCGGCATTAGGTGCTGTGGCGGTTCTTGTGTCATGTACTCAGGATGATATACCGCAGGTGTCTGTAGTTCCCGACGGGTATATGAGTATCAGCTTCAGCGCGGGAGCTTCGGATATGAAAAAGGTCGAAGTGCGTGCGGTTGACCCTGACGGTGTTGACGTGCAGAATATGACGCTTTTCTGTTTTAATCCTTATGGTCTGTTCATTGCATCGGTGAATGCGACTCCGGTTCCTACATCGGGAACAACAGGAAACTTTAGCGCAAATGTTCCGGAAGAGACCCGGATAATACACTTTGTGGCTAACCAGAATCCCAGTCTCTACAATGACGAAGATTTCATGAACAAGACCGAGGCAGCAGTGCTGGCGGATATGGAGGGTGCTTCGGGTATGCTCATCTACTGGGCGCGTTTTGAGGCAAGCGACAATGGCAAGGTGTTCCAGCAGGAACTTGCGGCAAAGGGTACTATTGAGCTCATACGTAATCAGGCAAAGATTTCAATCAGTGATTGGAATACTCCGTACCTTACTGTGACCGGATTTGTTACAACGGGTATACATGCATTCGGTACTGTGGCACCGTACTCCGGCGAGGAGGGCTTTGCATGGCCCGGAACAGTGGAGTATGTGACATTGCCGAAAAATAGTGCGCTCATGAGTGGTATTGAGGATGTAAATACCAAGAACGAGGATTATATCTTTGAGCATGAGAATACGGTCAACAATCCCGTCAGTGTAATCATTAGAGGCATCCCCGTAGGCGGCAGCACACCTCTTTACTATCGCGTGGCTCTCATAGATGCCGACGGTGAACAATTGATGATAAGAAGGAATCATTCTTATGTACTCAATATCAGCGGTAAGCTATCACATGGAAGCGAGACTTTTGCCGAGGCTCTTGTAGCTCCTTTTACAAATAACGTATGGATTTCTATCGATAGTTGGGTCCCTGAGGTGCAGGATGCCACATTCAAACTTTCTGTTGAGAAAACCGGCATTGTGCTTCCGTCGGATAATGCAGGTGTTAACTATACGGTATATTATACTGTGCAGCGCAAGGATGGCATTGCTCTTACCGATGCCGATATTGCCCAGGTTTCATGGTCGGGAGACAATGATGTTGCAGAGCATAATATCGTGAGCCATACTTTTGACAGGAATTCCGGCAAAGGAAGCATTACTGTAAAGTTGCACCCGATGAGCAAGGAGATTCAGAAGGGAACTCTTCTTGTTAAGAAAGGTCGTCTGCAAAGGACAATACAGATTAACGTCATTAGGGAGCAGGTGTTTACGCCTTCATGGGTGGGAACACAGGTTTACGGTGGCGAGACGGGCGAGTTCGTGACACTGAAGTTCACTATTCCCGATAATTGTCCCGAAATTCTTTATCCTTTCCCTGTGCTTGTTACTGTCAACAGTCTTGATGTGCGTTCTGCATCAGGCATGCAGTTGCCGGTTATCCGAAAGGATGACGATGAGTGGTTCGGTGCTGACTATGAGAATCATGACTATAAATATGAATATATTGTAGAAGGTCCCGGTGTACACCGTCTATATTTTGAGAACATCCTTACCCAGCCCGACAACTACACGGACAACCTATGGGTTGAGGCGGAGTTCTTTGAGACATTGCAGAAGAGCTTCGTGTACGCAGGACACCAACGCTCAATTACAGTGTCTGGGCTGAGCGAGTACAAACCTACGGAATCCGGTACAGGCTATGCTGCGGATGAGGTTATTTACTACAAGTTGGTCCCAAGAAAGAGGTATGCTCATGTCGATTTCGAGATGGTGATGGTTGATAACGCAACAAACCAGAATATTGATGTCGGAGCTAATGATGAGTTCTTGTTCTACTCAAAGACTTTCGATCATTATACCGCGGATAATATTCCGTCAGGCATGAGCCTTGAGTGTGATTATTATGAGGTTCCTGAGAGTGTCTGGGAAACTTCAAAGAACGGGCGTATGTTCATGTTCAAGCCAAAGAACCCGACTGGTACACCTACAGGTCATTACACAATGCACTTGAGAACCAATCGTGCTGTGAGTGATGATGTGGTTCGTATCTCATCTAACCAGCTGGGTAATTCCTCTGTCTTGAATCCCGGAACTTCTTATGCAGGCAATGGATATCGCTCGGTTATCTTTGAACTTGCGACATATCGTCCTTTCCGCTTTTCGGCACAGGTGAACGGGGTGGGCACATTTGTGACCGGGCTTGTCGAGGAGAATGTTGACGAACTCTCATTGACATATGTCCCCAACCAGAATGTTGACATTACATTGGATATTACAAGTTTCAAGGGAAGTGACGGTAAAAGTGTAGACCCATTTGGAGAGGAGTTTGAAATCTATATTGATGCTCCTATGCTCAACATCGATGAAAGCCGTCTTGCGGAATGCAACATAAACAAAGATAAATTCAAGAGACTTGCCGATGGAAGGTTTGTCTACATTGTTGATGAATCACGAGAAACTGAGAGAACTTTCGGTACAGGTACTGCTCATGTATATGATGAAACAGCCACCTCCCAGGCCGGTGAGCGCAAGACTTTGCCATTCAAGACATCCAAGATTACATCTGCTGGCCTGATAAAGATATATTCCAACGAGGAGAAAGTTGTATATTACCAAAAGACATTCAAGGTTTCGAACGAGACAATCAAAGGTACAATACATTACAATGCCGAAGGAGTAAAGACTGCCATGCCAAAGGATGCTTTTGTGGCATTTGCAAGAACAAAGGATGGTGTACGCATCGGTTCGGTAATGGTTGCCGAGGATGGACGTTACAGTCTCAATTTACGTTCAGAATACGACTTCGGATGGACAACCGAGGAAGTGGAGTTTAACTACATTGCTCCAGACGGTAAAGTGTATGACCTGCAGCTTGGCAGTTTGAATGAACTATACAATAATCCTGATGTATTGCTTCAAATTGCCAATTGATTTAGATGAATATTGTCTCAGGACATCTGCCAATGCGGTGGATGTCCTGTTGCGTATATCCTCTTTTTTTAGTAATATTGCAAGGTGTATATATAATTAAACTCAATATGTTCAGAAGAGTATTGATTCTTATAATGATACTGATACCGCTGGGCGTGGCTGCGCAGAGTGAAAACTTCCCATTGCCTTTGGTGCCGGATACGCTTAAGGGGCCACGGGCGCGTGCAAACTATTTGGCCTTACACTATTGGGACCGGTATGATTTTGCCGACAATGGACTGATTGGCAGCAAGGATATATCGGAGCAGGGATTCTCGAACTTCATTAGCATAATGCCTTATGTGACCGAAAAGGAAGCTGCATTCGGGCAGTTGGCAAAAAGGATGGTTGCTAACAGCCGGATGTTGGACTATTTTGTAGCCTTGGGCCTCAAATACCTCTATGAGCCTTTATCTCCGGTGTATGACGAGGCGTTGTACATCCTTATGCTTGAGAAGGTGCTTGAACAGCCTGCTCTCACTGAGGAGGAGAGGCAAGAGTATGCTTTTGACCTTAAAATGGCTTCAAAAAACCGTCCGGGTGATAAGGCGGCCGACTTCAGCTTCCTGATGCGCGACGGTAATCGTTCTTCGCTCTCCAAGGTGAAAGGAGATTATATCCTGCTTTTTCTGGGCGATCCTGAATGTGATATATGTATCGATGTAAAAGAACAGTTGCTTGCCTCACCCTGTTTTATGCGTAATGTGGAGAATGGCAGACTCAAAGTGTTGTCTGTATGCGTTGAAGGAAACAGCGATGCATGGCGTGAATCGCATGCTCCCAAACAGTGGATAGATGCGTGTGATGAGAAACAGCAGATATTGGGAGATTTGCTATATGATATTCCCGGGCTTCCGCTTCTTTATCTCCTGGATAGTGAACACAGGGTTCTGCTGAAGAATGTGCCGCCTTCATATATTGAAGGTTTCTTCAGTAGATAGGCGGGATATTGTGAACGCCCTGCGCTCCCGCCCCAACGAGTTCCCAAAGTGGCCTATTTTTATTCCGATGGGACGAAATGCTTATACTCACAGCCGGCGGATGACACATCCGCTGAAATGAAACGAAATGTGTTTCGGTTATGCCGAGCGTTAGCGTTTTGCACATCGCGAAAACGAAGAAGATGAGATTAATCACCGTCTCTTTTGTCGATTGGATAAGTTGTAGTACCTTTACTGCAGAATAAAACAATTGTAGATGGGTATGAAGGAGATACAGGATATCAACGGTCTTTACCAAGAGGTGCGAGAGATAATCACTTCCGCGAGACAAAATGCAGTCCGCAGTGTGGACTTCTGCCGAGTGCAGATGTACTGGCAGATAGGAAGGCGCATCCTTGAAGAGGAACAGAAAGGTAAGGAACGTGCCGATTACGGCTCGTATCTGTTGAAAAATCTTGCGAAGAAGTTGGAGCCGGAGTATGGCAGCGGATTTTCGGTGCGACAGTTGGAAATGTGCCGACAATTCTATCGCATCTATCCAAATGCGAATACAGTGTGTTCGCAATTGAATTGGTCTCAGTATAAACTGCTTATATCAATACCTGATGAGTACAAGCGAGAGTATTATCAGTTGGAGGCAGTAAACAATGCCTGGACCAAACGCGAACTTGAGCGTCAGATAAACAGCCAACTCTACGAACGTCTGCTGTTGAGTAACGACAAGGAGAGTGTGTTGGCAGTTGCCCGCAAGGAGCGTATTCCGCAACAACCGCAGGAGATAATCAAAGACCCGATGGTGCTGGAGTTCCTCGGGCTGGAGCGCAAGGCCGAATATTACGAAAAGGATTTGGAGCAGGCATTGATAACCCATTTGCAGAAATTCCTGCTTGAACTTGGCAACGGTTTTACTTTTGTAGCCCGTCAGAAAAGGATACTCATCGAGGATGATGAGTTCTTTGCCGACCTTGTGTTCTACAACCGTCTGCTGCGTTGCTTTGTGGTGATAGAACTGAAGACCGAGAAACTGACACATCAGGATTTGGGGCAGTTGCAGATGTACGTAAACTATTACGACCGTGTGGAGAAGACCCCGGACGAGAATCCTACAATAGGTATTTTGCTCTGTACCTCAAAGAACGACACTGTAGTAAAGATGAGTCTGCCCGAAGATAATACTTCGATTTTGGCAAGCCAATACCAACTCTACCTCCCTACACAGGAGCAGCTGACAAAAGAGATAGAGACATTACGAAGATTGACTGATAGGGAAAATCATTGATAATCAACACATACAATTATCTTCTTCGTCCCGACATCCGTTCTGGCGGATATGTTATCCGCCGGGTATGAGTGTCAGGGTCTGCGACCCGATGGAACAAAAGGGGTTGCAAACCCCTGCCTCAACACCATCGGATTCCAAATCCGATGGGACATTTGGTCAGTTGGAGGAGTTGTGGTAACTTCGCTGTAAATATTACTTATCGTTATGGGACGCATACTATCGGAACTCTACTTCGTGACCACCACTGTAGTGGACTGGGTGGACATCTTCACCCGACCCAAGTATAAGCATATCGTCATTGACTCGCTCGCATATTGCCTGCAACACAAAGGACTGAAAGTCTATGCGTGGGTACTGATGAGTAACCATCTGCATATGATTATATCCGTGGAGGGGCAACAGACCGTCGGTGATGTGATGCGTGACTTCAAGAAACATACGAGCAAGAAGGTGTTGGAAGAGCTGCAGAATGACCTACAAGAGTCGCGCCGCGAGTGGATTCTTGACCGTTTCAGCTTTGCAGCCGCCAATGATACCAAAGCCACCAACTACAAACTGTGGCAAGATGGCTACCATTCCGAACTGTTATATACCGAAGAGTTCTACCGTCAGAAACTGGATTACATACATAACAATCCTGTTGTGCAGGAAATTGTCGTCAACCCTGAAGACTATCTCTACAGTTCTGCCAAGGACTATGCTGGAGACAAAGGACTGCTGCAGGTGATGGTGGAATAATTTATCGCATCAGGAGATGCTTATACTCGCAGCCAGCGGATGACACATCCGCTGGAACGAAGACATCAGCCATATGAAAGCCACCGTTCTGGCGGATATGTTATCCGCCGGGTATGATTGTCAGGGCCTCTGATCCGATAGAGTATAAGGGGTTGAAAACCCCTACCTCAACACCATCGGATTTCAAATCCGATGGGACGAACCGCGAAAGGATGAACGAGCCAATGACTCTGCAAATATAGAATGACAGGTGTTCATTAACGGCGCCTGAATGAACCTTTGTTGCCTATATTTATTAAGGTGTAATGGGAAAAAACAACTTTTTTGCCGATAATTTTGAAAAAAAAGCGGAAAATGTTTTGTAGTTAAAAAAAAAGCCGTACATTTGCACTCGCTTTACGACAGTAACGGCGCACAAATTGACGTTGCCTCTTTAGCTCAGTTGGCCAGAGCACGTGATTTGTAATCTCGGGGTCGTTGGTTCGAATCCGACAAGAGGCTCCAACGTTGATTGGGTGTTGTAACGGTAAAGTTGTCGCAAATGCGTTTTCTGAAATAGTGACAGGTAATAGGGCAAATTCCAGAGTGGCCAAATGGGGCAGACTGTAAATCTGCTGTCTTTCGACTTCGGTGGTTCGAATCCATCTTTGCCCACAATGTGTTGAAAAAGAGAAT
>JAFXGX010000093.1 GCA_017536695.1 Bacteroidaceae bacterium
TAATGTTTAATGTTTAATGTTAAGTGTGTAATGTTTAATGTTTAATGTTAAGTGTGTAATGTTTAATGTTGCTTGCAGCATTGATAGCATGAGCAGCAAATATTAACAGAAGAGGTAAAGGATTCAGGTTCTTTACCTCTTTATTTTGTGTTTTTATTCAATAAATACTCTGTATTGCATAAAAAAGTATGTTTTTTGTGCAGTACAGAGTGCTTTTGTTGAGCAGTGTAACTCATTCTGGAATTATACGTGATTATTGACAGATGAATACATTTTTTTATAATTCGTTTATAATAGTCTGTATTCAATCTATTTTCATTATTTTTGCATAATATCATTAAATGGTAAAACAAACAGTATATAAAATGAAACAGGAAAATGAAAAACCGACGGGATTGCCGGAAAACGCGTTCCGTCCTTTGAACGAGGGTGAGGAGTACAAGCCCTTGATGTCGCCTGACAAGAAGTACCCCGAGGTCAACTTCTGGTCGGTGTCGTGGGGTATCCTCATGGCGGTGCTCTTCTCGGCAGCATCGGCTTATCTTGGTCTTAAGGTGGGTCAGGTGTTCGAGGCTGCTATTCCCATTGCAATCATTGCAGTAGGTATGTCTACTCTCGCAAAGCGCAAGGGCGCTCTCGGCGAGAATGTGATTATCCAGTCTATCGGTGCATGCTCCGGTGTTATTGTCGCAGGTGCCATCTTTACATTGCCGGCACTTTACATCCTGCAGGCGAAGTACCCCGAGATGACCGTGAACTTCATGCAGATGTTTATCAGTTCGCTGCTTGGCGGCATACTGGGTATTCTGTTCCTTATTCCTTTCCGCAAGTACTTCGTTAAGGAGAAGCATGGCGAGTATCCTTTCCCCGAGGCTACGGCAAGTACTCAGGTGCTTATTTCGGGCGAGAAGGGCGGTAGCCAGGCGAAGCCTCTGCTCATTGCGGGTCTCATCGGTGGTCTCTACGACTTCATCGTGGCTACCTTCGGCTGGTGGAACGAGAATGTGACTACACGTATTGTAGGCTGGGGCGAGGTGCTTGCCGACAAGGCGAAGATTGTCCTTAAAATCAATGTCGGTGCTGCGGTGCTTGGTCTCGGCTGTATCATCGGCCTCAAGTATGCAATCATCATCTGTGTGGGTTCTTTGGCTGTGTGGCTCATCATCATCCCTGGCATGTCACTGCTTTTCGGTGACCAGGTGTTGAATGCATGGAATCCCGCCATTGTACAGACAGTCAGCGAGATGTCTCCCGAGGTTATCTTCAAGGAGTATGCAAAGAGCATCGGTATCGGCGGTATCGCCATGGCCGGTGTAATAGGTATCTTCAGGTCTTGGGGCATCATCAAGAGTGCTGTCGGTCTCGCTGCGCGTGAGATTGGCGGCAAGAAGGGTGGCGAGAATGTGGAGCGTACACAGAAGGACCTCTCGATGAAGGTTGTGCTCTTTGGCTCTATCTTCACTCTTTTGCTGGTGTTCGCGTTCTTCGTGCTTGATGTCATGAACGGTAATCTCCTGCACAGTATTGTCGCTGTCCTGCTTGTGGCTGTCATATCTTTCCTCTTCACAACCGTGGCTGCCAATGCAATCGCAATCGTGGGCTCGAACCCTGTGTCGGGTATGACGCTTATGACTCTCATCCTTGCATCGGTAATCATGGTCGCTGTAGGGTTGAAAGGCTCATCAGGCATGGTCGCTGCACTCATCATGGGCGGTGTGGTATGTACTGCACTCTCAATGGCGGGTGGCTTCATCACTGACCTCAAGATTGGCTATTGGCTGGGCAGCACCCCTGCAAAGCAGCAGACATGGAAGTTCTTGGGTACATTGGTTTCGGCTGCTACCGTTGCAGGTGTAATCATGATTCTCAACAAGACATACGGTTTCACAAGCGGCGAGCTTGCTGCGCCTCAGGCAAATGCCATGGCAGCTGTCATCGACCCGCTGATGAACGGTGTAGGTGCACCTTGGCTGCTCTATGGTATAGGTGCAGCCTTGGCGCTTGTGCTTACGTTCTGTAATGTTCCTGCATTGCCTTTCGCACTCGGTATGTTCATACCTCTCGAACTTAACCTTCCTCTTCTTGTGGGTGGTATCATCAACTGGTATGTGACAACACGCAGCAATGATGCTGCATTGAATGCCGAGCGTGGCGAGAAGTGTACTCTGCTTGCATCGGGCTTCATCGCCGGTGGTGCGCTTATGGGTGTGCTCAGTGCCGGTCTCCGTTTCGGCGGCATCAACATGATAAACGAGGCATGGCTTGCATGCTACTGGAGCGAGGCCATTGCCATTGTGGCATACGCTTTGCTCATCATCTACCTTGTGAGAGCAAGCATGAAGGTGAAGTGACAACAGGGTATTCCGACATTTGAACAATAAAAGCAACAATCACGTGATTGTTGCTTTTATTGTTCAATGAAACGCTCATGGAACATGAACCACCCGATTGTGATACCGAAATTGACGCTGTTACTGTGCGAGCTGTAGTAGTTGGCAAATGCACTGACTGATATGTTCGAGAACTTTGCTGCGACAGTGAAATCGCCTATGTACTGGAAGTCGTTGAAACGCTTTCCTGCATAATAGGCTGTACCGTCGCTCTTCTCCTTAATCATACGGTAGGGTACAAAGGCATAGAAACTGGGGCGTATCTGCAGAAAATTGTTCAGTTTGATGATTGGAGTGATACCACCCGCAACGAACTGGTTGGCGCGGAACTTGGGGTCGTAGTTGAAGAGGCTGTTCATAGTGGGTGTGAAGGAACCGGCCTGCATCATTGTCGACTGATAGGTATGTGACAGTCTGCGGGTTGAGTAGAATAGCTGTAGGTATGTCCCCAACGTCAGTTTCTCGCCCACGTCGAAGTGGTCGCGGCGTATGTATCCTAATTGTAGCCATGACTGCTTAATACTATTTGTCGGCAACTCTGTGATACCGCGGTATTTCTCGGTGCCGGTAATGAACTGTGCCGTCAGCGACTCGTACATTCCCGATGTGGAGTATACCTTGGCATCGAGAGTGTTGCCTTCGAACCTTATCCCTGTGCCATAAAGTACCATGTCGTTCCTGTCATATTCAGGTGTGTTCAGGTCGAGTATGTTCGATGGCATATACTCATCCTTGATGTCGGCTATGCCTATGCTTAACTCCGCCTTATGCTGGCTCAGGAACGGAAGTATGAACTTTATCTTCGCGAACATCTCGCGCTGGTGGTTGAGTGCCATTGAGTTCTCCATCGAGAAGGGGTACTTCATGTTGAAGTAGTCAATGGTGGAGTATGAGCCGAGGAACTTCATCGATACGGGCAACTTGGTCAGGAAATCGATACGTGCCGATATCTGGGCATTGTTGTAAACCTTACCGAACTGGCCGTCAAGGATGAACTCCTTAGCGTGGTTGTCGAGGTTGCGGTAATGTAGCCCGAAGTAGAGCTGGTTCGACACGTTGGTAGCCATGTTGCCACCCAGCTTGAGTGTGAATGGCGGGTTGATGCTTGCATCAATGTAGAGCGTGTATGTGCTGTCGGCCTCATTATATACCGCATGCGGGATGATGGACTCGATGTTGTTGCCCGACATGAGGCTGTAGTATCCCTTCTTGCACTCATCGTACGTAAACGTGTCGCCGAACTTGCGGAACTCATTAGCGATAGACCTCTGCTGTTCCTTTGTGACACCACTGACAACCACGTCGCTGAACTTCAGCTCAGGTATACGTTTCTTGAACTTCTTACGGCTGTCGGCAAGTTGGGTGCTGTCACGTCGTGTGCGGATACGTCCCTTAATGGAATCTATTCTTTCCATTGTATGTGTGTATCCGGCATCTACTATCTCATCAATCTTGTGGAAATCGAGAAGGTTCACTCCCTTGGCGTCGATATTGAGCAGGAAACCCTCCTTGTCGCTTATGGTGTAGTCACTTCTGTTTATAATCATGTTCTGCACTTGGCTCATGATGTCCCTTTCATCGGGTGGTGGGGGATTGTCGCTGACTACACTTCCAATAATCATGTCCGGGCTGAACTCATCTTTCATTATGTCAAGCGGGAAGTTGTTGTATATGCCTCCATCATATAGCAGTATGCCATCCTTCCTTATCGGCTTGAAGAAGAACGGATAGCTCATTGAGGCGCGTACCGCATCGCCGAGGTCGCCATTGGAAAAAACGACCTGCTTCTTCTTGTGTACGTCTGCAGCCACGCAACGGAAAGGAATCATCAGACTGTCAAAGTCGCTCCTGCACGCTGCGTTTGCGCCGGCGAATATCTCCATGAATCCAAGGTTCATGGGAGTCGCACTGATGAGGTTGACTGTGGGCTTGAGAATGCGCAACGAATCCTTTATGTCGAAATGTATGCTCACCATGTCAGGGACATCCTTCGGACGTTTGAAGTAGAACATGTACTTGCGGTCCATGGTTCCTGTGTACCAGCGTTGGAAATCGCCGCTTTTCATTACTGCAATCATCTCATCCGGGGTATATCCCATGGAGTATAGCGCTGCAACTATGGCACCCATTGATGTTCCTGTTGCATAGTCAATGGGTATGTTCTCCTCCTCAAGTGCCTTGATTACTCCTATATGGGCGAGTCCCTTTGCGCCGCCACCACTCATGACAAGTCCGACCTTCTGCTGCGCATTGAGCAACGAAGGCAGGAGTGCGATGAGTATTATGGCAAGCAGTTTCTTCATTTCTCTCTATCGGTAATCATATCATTCTGTGAAAACATCAACATACGAGCAAGACGGATGAAACCTGTTTAAGCATATCATTGCGAGTGAAGACTATTTTCACACTTTAGTGCAAAATTATTAATAATTTTCAGAATATGTTATCCAAAATATATTCTTTAATGTTCATTAAGTATTCAAAAACAGTTCAAGGGTGATTAAACGTAGCTGTCACAGATAGTCAAGACAACTTATCCGTTCCTTTACGCCCGGGCAAAAAAAAGCTGCGCCTTAGGGGAACGACGCAGCTTCTTTGTCCGAGCAAACGCTTTTGCCCGTTCGGGCATCGACTTTCACAAGCAGATGTTACCGTAAATAAATCTATTACTATGAAAAACACATTTGTATAACCGCTCGGGAGGGAGGATTGTTCCGGGCACGTGGTTAAAAAATGTTATTTTCCACAGATTTCCTTGTATTTGCAATACTCGCAACTCTTCTCGTTCTGTGCAAATGAGAATGGTGTGTCAATATCGAATATCTCATACAGCACATCATCCAGTTTGGCTATGAACTCTTCTTTCAATGACTTTATGTCAGTGACAGCCTCTTTGTCGAGCTTGATTATACAATCCTCTCTGCTGATATTGTCTATCGGTTGCTTTGTCTTCTTGTCCTTGCTCTTTTTCATGTACAGAAGCGATGGCGCAACCTTTTGGGCTCCTGACTTCACAACATCGTTGACCCAGGCAAGGTCGCGTTCCAAGACCATATCACTGCTCTTGTTCATCAGTTCATCAAGCGCAATGGCATAGAGGAATGCCTGCAGTCTGTATCCTGCGCTGTCGGCATTGTTGCCGAATATATCATCAAGCGAGATGCTTTCCTTCTTGTCGGCACTGCCTGTCTTGTAGTCGACAATGTTGACGGTGTCTCCTTTGACATCAATGCGGTCAATCTTTCCGCCAATCCTCAACTGCGCATCAAAACCGTTGCACTTGAGCGGATGAGCTATTCTTATGCTCTTCTCGCTGCCGATATACAGGAAATCGGCATAGTCGGCATCAATCTTCGCCAGGCGCAGCAGATAATTGTGGAGTACTCCTCTTTTTATATACTGTTCGCCGTTGTATTCAAGCTTACCTTTCTTGAAGAACTCTTTCTTGAATGCAGCGTCAATGAATTCGTACAATAGCTTGGGATTATTCACATAGTGCTCGAGCAGGTTTCCGGTTATAATGTTGCTCCAGTTGCTTACAATCTTGTCGTACATCATTTCGGCCGATGAGTGGAAAATTGTTCCTATGTCGGTGGCTTCCAGTTCGGTGCTTACCTCTTCCAACGGTTTCAGTCCGAGCACGTAGTAGTAGAAGAAGTCAAGACCGCACCTGATGTAACGGTTTATTGCCGAGGGCGATATATCCATTGCCTGACTGCTGTAGCCTGTGTCGAAGCGTTCGCGGAGTCTCTTTATCATCTCGGGGGTCTTTGCCACATCGTTTATGACAATTTCCTTGTTTTCCTGTCTTGTGCTCAGTGTTATCTTCTTGATGTCGTATAGGTTGCTTCCTAGCAGCTGCAGTATGTAACGCGAGCATTCGCCACGGTACTTTCCGTCGGTGGAGCTGTTGTATACGAGTGTAACGTTTTCGGCACGTTGCAACAGACGGTAGAAGTTGTATGCATATATTGAATCCCTATGCTCGCTCAGCGTAAGGCCGAATGCCTTCCTCAGATTATAGGGCACAAATGAGTTCTCGCTGCTCACTCTGGGGAGGGCGCCCTCGTTGACCGACAGCAGTATGATGTTCCTGAAATCGAGGTTACGCGTCTCAAGAAGTCCCATAAGCTGTAGCCCCACGACGGGCTCTCCGTGGAAAGGTACGCTGAGCGATGAGAGCATCCTCATGAACAGACGGCCCAGTGTCGGCAGCTTCATGTTCAGTTCTCCTGCGCTGTGCAGAGCATTGAGACGCTGCGCCTGCGAGTGTACCTTCATTATGGCTTCGCTGAAGAGCTTGTCATATATTTCATCTTTCTCTTCGGCAACCTTTGAGCGGTTCTCGGCAACGGTGTAAATTATCCCGGAAATCCTTTCTATCCATTGGCCGTTCTCGGCAGAGTGAGTGAACAGCAT
The DNA here is from genome assembly GCA_017536695.1 of Bacteroidaceae bacterium. Classification (GTDB taxonomy): domain Bacteria; phylum Bacteroidota; class Bacteroidia; order Bacteroidales; family Bacteroidaceae; genus HGM04593. The sequence goes on from JAFXGX010000093.1 coordinate 6,810, forward strand.
CTCCAGGAAACTATCCTTGCAAAGTTGCTCTGCAGTAGGGTAGAACACATTGTTCTTGACGAGGTATGTGTATAGCTCCCTGGCAGCATCGCTACCCTGTATGACATAAGGGTGCTTGAGCAGTTTACATACATGGTTAAGGTTGAAGGCGCTGTGTTTTTCGCTCCATCCGCGTGTCTGCAACTCAACGAGCTGTTTGACAAGTGAGAATATGGGTGTGTTCTGTATCGGGTAACCCATAGTCACGTTCATCGAGTTCAGTGTATGTCCGTTTGCCTCGCCTGGGATTGTGTGGAGAACCGGGTCGAGCAGTGTCTCGTCGCATAGGACAATTGCAGTCTCTACGTTATTGGCGGTAAGGTTGCTGTCGAGCCATGATGATACATAACGGGCACCGATGCTGTCTGTACCGGCTGAAACGACAGTGATGTCCTTTTTGCTTTCGGTCAAATGATTGAACTCCTCATCCTGCAAGGCATTAGGGAACAGCTTCAGGTTCTTGCGCATGAAGTGTCCTGCCTCATGTCCGGCCGATTCGGTGTAGTGCTTGTCATAATCCCAGTAGAACAGTGCCTTGCCGCTCTCCTTTATTCTCCTGAAGAGTGCTGTCTCGGCGCCGTTCAAAGCGTTGAAACCTACGAATACATACTTCTCGTGCTTGAGCATAAGCTCCTCATCCCTCTCAATGACATCACGGTAGAGCATGCCCTCATAGGCAACGTTTATCTTTCTAAGGCTCTCCTTGAAATTGCTGTATATTGTGTACATACGCTCCCAAAGGTTCTGGAAACTGCTCTTTACATCACTGCCTGCATCGGGATTGAAGTTCTTGAAGAATCTCTCTATCGACTTCTTCTGTTCATCTGTCAGGGTATCCTTCCCTGTGCCCATCTCCTTCAAATCCTTTATATTGGCAAATAGACGTCCGGCATCGGCAAGATTCTTGTCAATGTCATCAAAATCCCTTATCATCATCTCGCCCCAATAGTAGAACGAGTCAATGTCCTCTATGCTCTTCTCATACTCCTCCTGGCTTTCATCCGCGCGTTTGGGTCGGATGTATTCCTTATATAATTTGCTTACAAGCAATATCGAGTCGCCCACGACAAGCTCGCTGTTCTGCTGGAACAGTTCGCTGATTGTCATGTACCTGGGGCTCCATATCGGTGTGTTTCCGCTGCATTCAAGCAGATACTCGTTGAAAAAGAGTCCTGCGCGTTTGTTGGGGAACACTACGGCTACACTGTCAAGCTTGCCTCCGAATCTTCTGTAAATATCCTCTGCTACTGACTTCAAAAATGGTTTCATAGTGTTACCGGTTTAATCTCGTTCTTGTATACATACCACAGATATCCTGTCACGTTCCTGTAACCCATCTCTTCGAGCAATTCCATATATTCTTTTACCTGCTCTTCGTATGACTCCTTCTCACGTCCGAACTTGTAGTCTACGACAACTGCTTCATCGCCTTTAATCATAACGCGGTCGGGGCGTCGTGCCTGGTTCTTCCGGCGACTGAGGATTGTGCACTCGTTGTAGAGCCTGTACAGGCCGTTGAACCACTCTTCTGCCTTCGGGTTGGATAGCGCCCGCCCGACAAGCTCCTTTATCCTTTTATGTCGTGATGCATCTTCGATGACACCCTGAAGCATCAGCTTGTCAAGAGCCTTGTCAATGTCATGGGCAGTCTCAATCTCCTGCATTACCATGTGCATGAGCTCTCCCTCGGCAATGTTCTTTAGAACTTTCTTCTCTTCCTCACTTGCCAGGAAACGGGTCAGCTCACGTGACTGCTTTACCTCGAGCCTGTTGTCGTGGAATGTTAGCGGCGTCCTTTGCGGAACAGATTCCGACTCGAACGGGTTATCACAAGCCTCGCTGCCCGCGTCTTTGCCTTTATCCTCGCCCTTGCTCGCGACAATCTCGCCATAACGGTATATCTTGAGCAGTTCTTCATCGGTTTCCGTCATCCCTGGCAATGCATTGCTCTGTGCAATGTCTACTACGGCATGGTTTATGAGTTTCCACACAGGATAAGTCTCTGTTTCCTTGTTCTCGGTAAAGATGAAAAGGTTACTCTTTGCACGTGTAGTCGCTACATAAATTATGTTTAGGTTGTCCACAATCTGGTACAGGAACTCCTCGTTGTAGTCTTTTGCAAAGTATGATTCCTTCATTTCGCTCTTGCTCTTGACAGGCAGGAGACTCAGCTTGTTGAACGGTTCCACTTGCGGTTCGCACCACAGGAGGCTCCTCTCATCGGCTGTCAGTTTCCAGTCGCAGAACGGCATTATCACTGTATGGAATTCAAGACCTTTCGATTTGTGTATTGTCATGGCTTTGATGCTGTCATCGCTCTCTGCAGGAATGCATTTGTCGCACAATCCCTCATCCCAGGCGTTCAGAACAGCGTTCAGGTCGGCACTTTTGCTGTTTATGTACTGTGACATATGGTCAAGGAAGGCATACATATATGCCTCTTCGCCTTTTGAACTCTCTATGTTCAGTATTGACATGAGCCTCTCTATCAGCTCATATGTCGGCAATCCTTTCATATGCTCGAGGTCGCACCGGAACCTCTCGGGCAACAATTCTATGAGTTCGCCCTGTGACAGATATCCCTCAAGCGGAGTGTCATTCTTCAGGATTACCTTGTTGTAAAGGTTCAGAAGGTTGGCGATGTTTATCTTGTCCTCGGGTGTCGCGATGTACCGCATTGCAGCAATGGCAAGTGATACTGTCAGTGATGATGAGAGCCTGTATGCCTCGTCGCTGACAATCTTGAGATTCGGGAATTCGGCCTTGAACGCATCCACAATCTTCTCGATATGCTTGTTGGTGCGGACAAGTATTGCAATGTCTTTCGGCTTGACACCTTTCTCCTCCAACAATAGATGCAGCGTCGACATGAGATTGCCCAGGACAATTGCGTCGAACTCCTTGTCTTTAGTCTTCTTTACTCTCTCGATTATCCTTACCTCGGCGTATCCCTGTTCGGGTTTCGGACTTTTGCCCGGGGCGGGTAGGGGATAGGCCTGCTCGACATCATCGTATGCGCTTGTGATTTCATTAAGCATGCTCTTCCCGAGGTCATCGCTGAATGTGCTCTCAATGACTTTTATTGCACTGCGGTACAAGGCATTGTTGAACGATATTATGCGGCGGTCGCTCCTGTAGTTTACCGATTTGAACTTCTTTCCGTCAATTATGGTCTCTTGACTCTCGAACTCAAGAGTGTCGCCGAATTCCTTGAAATAAGAGGCAAGATTGTTCATTATTTTCCAGTCTCCGTTGCGCCAACGGTATATGGCCTGCTTCACGTCGCCCACGATGAGGTTGTAGTTGCCCCTTGCCAGAATCTCCTTCAGCAGAACCTCGAAGCATTGCCATTGCAACTTTGAGGTATCCTGGAACTCATCGATGAAGATATGTTCAATCTCGGTGCCTATCTTCTCGAATATGAAGGTAGTGTTCTCCTTTATCAGGGTTGTCAGCAGGTGCGTGGTCTCGGCGAGCATGAAACGGTTCTCTCTTGTATTCTCCTCCTTGAGTGTCCTTGCTATGCTGTTGAGCAGTCCCAACTGATGGATATGCTTCAATGCGAGTTCACAGCTTGTGTATTTCTTCATGACTGCCTTGTATCTGTCGAACAGTGGTGCTGTTACTTCGCAACATTCTCCTATCTTGGAAATCCTGCTTGAATCATCCATCATTGCCTTTATGGTCTTGCCCACATTAGGCATCTTGCCGTCCCTCAGCTTCTCGAAGAAAGGCCATGCACCGTTGGACTTCCCCGAGAAGTCATCGATTCTCCTGCCTTCATTGAGAACGAAAAACTCCTTGCCAATATCTTTCAGCTCCTCCTTAGCCTCATCCCTTAGCCTTCTCACACTGCTGCGGAACTCTTCGAACAGTTTTCCGCCATCCTGGTCAATCTCCTTGCGTAGCTGTTCTCCTCGTTCCTGATACTCCTCTTCAAGAATGTTGTTTGCAAAACTTTTTATTGCCTTGTCGACATTCCAGTCATTCCCACTCTCGAGCTGCTCATCAATATATCTTACAACCTGTTCAATCTCTTTCTTTTCAGGGTCGAGTTCCCTGATGTATGTGTCCACGGCATTTTCGAGATACTCTTTTTTCTCAATTGCAATCTCCATGTCACCACTCAACTCAAGCTCCTTGGCAAGGCCACGCAGTACAGTCTGGAAGAATGCGTCAATGGTCTGAATGCGGAAATGTCCATAATCGTGCATTATGAGGCCGAAAGCCATCCTTGCCCTCTCCCTAATCAGTTCCTCGCTCATGTGCGGCATCTGCTGTTTGACCTTCTCCATGTAGTCTTTGGCACTCTTTGAGCGGTTGGCAACACCATACAGCTTGCCCAGTATGCGCTCTTTCATCTCGGCAGTCGCCTTGTTGGTAAAGGTCACAGCGAGTATGTTGCGGTATGAATAGGGGTTCTGTACAAGCAACTTGATGTATTCCAGTGCAAGGGTAAAGGTCTTTCCCGACCCCGCCGATGCCTTGTATATCTTTAAGGTTTTTCTCATGACTCCTGTTATTCTGTAATTATCCTGCTCTTTCCGTTGCCCTTCTTTACCACTCTTATTCTTGTAGGAATACGTTCGAGCATATCACTCAAATGCGATATCACACCAATCTTGCGTCCTTTGCCCTGTAGCTTCTCGAGTACGTCAATGGCCTCTTTCAAAGTATCGCTGTCGAGCGCTCCGAACCCTTCATCGATGAACAGTGACTCTATGTTCATCTTGTTCGATGATACCGATGAGAGGGCAAGCGACAATGCCAACGATGCAAGGAATGTCTCTCCGCCAGACAGCGAATGTACCGAGCGGCTGTCCGACATCATCTCGAGGTCGATTACTTTTATGCCCAATGACTCCTGTGATATACGTGAGAGCATATAGCGTCCCGAGAACTCCTTCAAGTGGATATTGGCAACATCAAGAAGAATGTCGAGTGTATATCCTTGTGTCAGACGTGTCAGCTTGTCGCCGTTTGCTGAACCGAAAACTGCATTGAGTGCGCACCAGTCTTCAGCCGTTTTTTGCTTGCTTTCGTGCAAGTCGCGGTATTTGCTGTATCTCTCGTTGTTCTCCTTGTCCTTGAGAAGCGTCGCGTTTACTGCACTTTTCTTCTCTGTCAATTCACTGCGTCGTGCAAGTGCTTTTTCCGTAGCCTCAAGAACATCCCCCATAGTCTTCTCTTCCTCTGGCTTTGCAGTTGCCTTGAGGTGCTCCTCGAGGTTACGCTTCCTCTCATCGAGGGTGGCTGTAGCATTAAGGAGTGCCTTTGTAACCTCCTCGCTCTGCATGCGCATCCCGGCAACATCGTTGTCGGGGCTCAACAACTCATCAAGCTCTTCCTTGCTCATGTTGTCGGTACGCTCCGCCAGATATTGCCCAATCTCCAACGAAAGTCTTTCTACTATTTTCCCTTGCGCTTCGACAAGCTTTTCCATCTCTTCGATGCTGCCTTTCAGCTTGCTGTAGTTGCTTGCTGCCGTACTTTTCTTCTCAACAGCCTCTGCAAAAGCCTTGTTCGCATCAGTCACCGCCTTCTCGAAATGACGCTCGGCTTCTTCCCTGTTCTTCCACTCTCCAAGCATCGTTGCAAGCTGTTTCCGGTTCTCCTCGATTTCGGCATACAGTGCCTTGATGACTGCGTCGCGTTCGGCCAGCTCCCCTGTCAGTTCATTGACACGTGGGAGCGAGATTTCTATACCCCTGCTCTTTACAGCGACCTCTTCTTTTATGGCGACAAGACGCTTGCTCTTGCTCTCCCAGCTGTTTGCCAAGGCTGAAAGTTCTTTTACTGCATTCTTGCCGGTGATAATCTCTTCTCTCCTCTCAATGCTTTCGAGCAATGCCATGCAGTTAGCGGTCAATGTCGTTATTGAAGTTCCAAGAGTATCAATTCCGCTCTGTAGTCTTGTGATGTCATTCTTGTGGCTTTCAATGCTTTGTGTCAGCAGCTCAATGCTTTTTCTTACGCACTCCCTTGCCTTCTCAAGCTCGGTCTCTGCAAGTGTCTTCTGCCCGTTTCGGGTAATATGATGATTCCTGCTACCGCATACAGGGCAAGGTTCCCCTTCGACAAGACGGCTGCGCAGCTCGGCAATCTCTTTTGAGAGCGTACCTGCGAGTTCCTCCTCCTTTGTCTTTGCCTCGGCAAGTCTCTTCTCGTTGTCGGCAAGCATAGCCTTGGTTGCCGTAAGTCTCTTCTCCTGCTCTTCTATCTGCATGCGTGTATCTGCGATGACACGTATGTTGGATAGGATGACCGGAATGTTGGGAACAACCTTTTCATACTCCTTGCGCTCGCTGAACCATTGCTCAATTCCATTGCTCTCTTCGGTACACTCCTCCACTCTTTTCTTCTCTTCCTGTATGGATTGGACAAGCTTCTCCCTCTCCTCATATGAACGCTTTCTTGCTTCGCAGTTCTCTTTGAGACGTGACTCGCATCCTTTTATCTGCTCCTCAATCTTTATTGCCTCTTTAAGCCTGGGCTTGAATGTGTCATATTCACTCTGAATCTTTGCCGTCAACTCCTCGGCCTGTTTGGCCAAGGTAACGGTATCGGCCAGTACCTGTGCGGCAGCGGGTTCGCTCCCTTTCAGGAGTGCAAGGGCTTTGCAGTTCTCTTTTAGCTGCTCAGCGGTTGATGCCCTCTGCATGTATGTGTCGCGTATCTCCTGTACACTGTCAATGCGTTTCAGCTTCTCTGCCACAGGGCGGTTCTGCTCTTTCAGTGAGAGCGCCGTCCTGTATACTCTCTCGGCCTCGGCGAGTTCCCTTTCGAGCAGGGTGTGCCGCTCAATCCATTGCTTTTCCATTGCAAGACGCGCAAGCATAAGCTCATTCTCTTTGTTGAAACGGTCGAGCTCATCAATTGTGGCATAAAGTTCCTCCTTCTCCTCGGGCGAGAGACGTTCAATATCCTTTATCTGGTTCTCTATCAGCTCAAGTTCATGCCTTGCATCGCTGTAGCGGCTGTATATCATAGCCGATATGCGGCTGTATATTTCCGTTCCTGTCAGCTTTTGCAGGATAGCGGCCTTCTCTTTCTCGGGTGCCTTGAGGAATGCGGCGAAGTTCCCTTGCGAGAGAAGTACCGCACGGGTAAACTCCTCGTATGTCAAACCTACCAGCGTAGGCATCAGCGCCTTGTACTCCTTTGTCTTGTAGACATGGTGTGTCCCGTCAGTAATGTTGAAAAGGTCGTATGCTGTCTTGCGGAAATTGCCGTCCGCCTTGTCGCCTGCCCTTGATATGGTAAGCCTTACCCGATACTCCTTGTTGTCGACAGCAAGGAACTCCACCTCGGCATATCCGGTGTGACAACCTTTGCTCAGGATTGTCTTTGCATCATTCTCGAATATACCTTTCTCGCCATGTCTTTCTATAGCCTCGCTGTCCTTTATGCTCTCGAGACGTGGAGTCTTCTCATAAAGGGCTATGCACATGGCATCAAGAATAGTGCTCTTTCCCGAGCCTGTGCTTCCGGTTATGGCGAACAGGCCTGCTGAGCGCAACGGCTCAGAGCGGAAGTCTATCTCGAACTCTCCCGTCAGCGATGCGAGGTTCTTACCTCTTATTGCCAAGATTTTCATTCTTTACCTCTTTGATTACTTCTGTCAACAACTGCTCAAGATGCCGGGGCATTGTCTCTCCTTTACCTTTCTTGTATATCTCTTTAATAAGTTCAATCGGCTCGGCTCTCTTGAACTCATCATAAGTCATCGGTCTGCATTCGCCGTCCTCTCTTGTTATGTTGCTTGTAGCCGATATGTTAGCAAGCCGCACCGCCTTGTCTGCCAGAGCCTCTTCTATGCGTTGCCTTATTGTAGGGTCGACTGTACTGACAAGCACTTTTATTTCAAGGTACGGGGTGTAGTCACCTGCCTCTCCGGCAGGGAGCCTTGAAATCTCATCGAGCACGACATCTATCGGCTCTGGTTTTTCGGGAATGCTCAGCAGTTTTACCGGAGTGTCGAATGGTATCTTTTCAATGTTGCACGAATTCCCTTCAATCACAACTTCTGTCACACTCTGCCTGTTCCTGAGTTCGGCAAATGACATGGGCAGGGGCGAACCTGAATAGCGCACATTATCTCTCTTGCCCACACGCTGTGCCTTGTGCAGGTGTCCCAGCGCAGTGTATGCAATGCCGTCGGCACAGAATCCTGTGTCTACGCCTTCCATTCCTCCTATTACCATATGCTCCGATGAGTCGCCGACCGATACCTCGGCACCAGAAGCCTGGAGGTGCCCCATGGAGATGATTGGGTTGTAACCCTTCTCACGCGCCCTTTTATAAAGGTTGGAATACATTTTTGCAACACCCTCGCTGTAACTGTCAGCCTCGGGAAGATCGCTGTATCTAAGGTAAGGAACCGCAAGACAGCAGCCGTTATTGGCTATGGGGATAATCATACTGTCATAGTCAATTTCTCCATCCTTGTAGTGTACAACACCCGATACATGTACGTTGAAGGCATTGAGTAGGGGAGATGGTGCCTCGATGCGTGCCGCCGAGTCGTGGTTGCCAGCTGTGACAATAATCTGCAATCCATCATTTTCGGCCGTTATTTTTTTCAGGAAACTGTAATATATCCGCTGTGCCTCGGCCGAAGGATTCGGATTATCAAAGATGTCGCCGGCTATGAGCAACAGCTCCGTTCCGCGCTCTTTGATGAGGGAACAGAGCCAGTCGAGAAACAGTGCATGCTCCTTGCTGCGGTCGTAGTTGTAGAATGTCTGTCCAAGATGCCAGTCGGCTGTGTGTATTATCTTCATTTTCGGTTTTTCCGTTCTTGCTGTTATATCATGCTAAAATAGTGATTTCTTTGCAAAAATTCAAAAGAAGTCTGCTGTATTTCAATAAAAGTATGTGACTCTGTGGTTGTCTTGTCAACTTTGCAACCGGGTTGCAGAAATGTGGCGGTATCTTTGCGTCAAAACAATAGTTGTTATGGCACATTCTCACAATCATAGCCATGCCGGAGGGCTAAAGAATACTCCTGTACGTATATTATATGTATGTTTGGTAATTAATCTTCTGTTCGTTGTTGCCGAGGCGTTGGCAGGGTGGCAAAGCAACTCGGCAGGCCTGTTGTCCGATGCAGGGCATAATCTTGGTGATGCTTTGGGACTGCTATTGTCTTTAGTTGCAATATACCTGAACCATGCAAAGGGGAATACAAGCAAGAGCGTCTCGAAATATATCACGCTGGCGAATGGCATCTTGCTGCTGGGCGCTGTTGTGTTGATTGTTTCAGAAAGTGTCGGTAAGATTATAAATCCTCATGAAGTGAATGCTGA
>JAFXGX010000094.1 GCA_017536695.1 Bacteroidaceae bacterium
AGGTTATCTTGCGCAACGAGAAGCGTATGCTGCAGGAGGCTGTTGACTCTCTGTTCGACAACTCACGCAAGGCAAGCGCGCTCAAGTCCGATGCAAACCGTCCTCTCAAGTCGCTCTCTGACAGCTTGAAGGGTAAGCAGGGACGTTTCCGCCAGAACCTTCTCGGTAAGCGTGTCGATTACTCGGCTCGTTCGGTAATCGTCGTTGGTCCCGAGCTTAAGATGGGTGAGTGCGGTCTTCCCAAATTGATGGCTGCCGAGCTTTACAAGCCCTTTATCATACGCAAGCTCATCGAGCGTGGCATTGTAAAGACTGTAAAATCGGCAAAGAAGATTGTTGACCGCCGCGAACCGATTATCTGGGATATTCTTGAGCATGTGATGAAGGGTCACCCTGTTCTCTTGAACCGTGCGCCGACACTTCACCGTCTGGGTATCCAGGCATTCCAGCCAAAGATGATTGAGGGTAAGGCTATCCAGCTCCACCCGCTTGCATGTACAGCGTTCAACGCCGACTTCGACGGTGACCAGATGGCTGTTCACTTGCCGCTCAGCAACGAGGCTATTCTGGAGGCACAGATGCTGATGCTCCAGTCACACAATATCTTGAACCCGTCAAACGGTGCGCCTATTACCGTTCCTTCACAGGATATGGTACTTGGTCTCTACTACATAACCAAGCTGCGCGAGGGTGCCAAGGGTTCAGGCATGACATTCTATGGTCCCGAGGAGGCTATGATTGCCTACAACCAGGGCCGCGTAGAGGTTCATGCCCCAGTCAAGGTTATGGTAGAGGACCGCGATGAGAACGGTGAGTACATCCAGGTACTCCGTGAGACATCTGTAGGACGTATCATCGTTAACCAGATTGTTCCACGCGAGATGGGCTACATCAACACAATCATATCAAAGAAGTCACTGCGTGACATCATTACCGAGGTCATCAAGCGCGTAGGTGTTGCCCGTTCGGCAGAGTTCCTCGACGGTATCAAGAATCTCGGTTACTATATGGCGTTCCGTGGCGGTCTTTCATTCAACCTCGATGATGTCATCATTCCGAAGGAGAAGGAAGAACTCGTTCGCAAGGGTAACGAGAAGGTTGAGGAGATTCTTGCTGAGTATAACCTCGGTCTTATTACCGACAAGGAGCGTTACAACAAGGTTGTCGATGAGTGGACACACGTTAATGCCGACCTTGCGAATGTGCTCATGAAGACAATTTCAGCCGATGACCAGGGCTTCAACTCAGTATACATGATGCTCGATTCAGGTGCCCGTGGTTCTAAGGACCAGATCCGTCAGCTCTCTGGTATGCGTGGTCTTATGGCCAAGCCCCAGAAGGCAGGTTCAGAGGGTGCACAGATTATCGAGAACCCTATTCTTTCTAACTTTAAGGAGGGTCTTTCGGTGCTTGAGTACTTTATCTCTTCTCACGGTGCGCGTAAGGGTCTTGCCGATACCGCATTGAAGACAGCCGATGCCGGTTACCTGACACGTCGTCTTGTTGACGTTTCACACGATGTCATCATCAACGAGGATGATTGCGGTACACTGCGCGGTCTTGTATGTACAGCACTCAAGAACGGCGATGAGGTTGTAGCTACCTTGGGCGAGCGCATCTTGGGTCGTGTATCGGTACACGATGTGGTACATCCTACAACAGGAAAGATACTTGTCGCATCGGGCGAGCTCATCACAGAGGCTATTGCCGATGAGATTGAGAAGTCTCCTATCGAGAGTGTCGAGATCCGTTCGGTTCTTACCTGTGAGTCTAAGCATGGTGTCTGCGCCAAGTGTTACGGACGCAACCTTGCAACAAGCCGCATGGTAGAGAAGGGCGAGGCTGTAGGTGTAATCGCCGCACAGTCTATCGGTGAGCCTGGTACACAGCTTACGCTCCGTACCTTCCACGCCGGTGGTACCGCTGCCAATATTGCAGCCGATGCTACAATCCGTGCAAAGCATGCTTCACGCCTTAAGTTTGAGGAGCTGCGTACAGTCGATACTGTAGAGCCGGATGGCACACCTGTGAAGATTGTAGTAAGCCGTCTGAGTGAGGTACGTTTCGTCGACGTGAATACAGGTATTGTCCTCTCTTCACACAACATACCTTATGGCTCTAAACTTTATGCAGGCGAGGATGAACTTGTCGAGAAGGGCAAGGTAATCGCTTCTTGGGACCCGTTCAACGCGGTTATCGTTACTGAGGTCGCCGGTAAGGTTGAATTCGAGTCTGTAATAGAGAATATCACATATAAGGTCGAGACCGATGAGAGTACTGGTCTGCATGAGATAGTCATCATCGAGTCTAAGGACAAGAACAAGATACCTACCGTACACATCAATGATGAGAACGGCAACTCACTCCACAACTACAACCTCCCTGTAGGTGGTCACGTGGTAGTCGAGGATGGCGATGTACTCAAGGCCGGTGATGTTATCGTGAAGATTCCTCGCGTATTCGGTAGTGCCGGTGATATTACCGGTGGTCTCCCACGTGTAACAGAGCTCTTCGAGGCACGCAACCCGTCCAATCCTGCAGTCGTTTCGGAAATTGACGGTGAGATTACAATGGGTAAGGTAAAACGTGGTAACCGCGAGATTATCGTGACATCGAAGGTCGGCGACGTGAAGAAGTACCTTGTTGCTCTCTCTAAGCAGATTCTTGTTCAGGATGGTGACTACGTACGTGCCGGTACTCCGCTTTCTGACGGTGCCGTTACTCCATCGGATATCCTTGCTATCAAGGGACCTACCGCAGTACAGGAGTACATCGTCAATGAGGCACAGGATGTCTACCGTTCACAGGGTGTGAAGATCAATGACAAGCACTTCGAGATTATCGTACGCCAGATGATGCGTAAGGTACAGATTAACGAGCCGGGCGATACACGCTTCCTTGAGCAGCAGATTGTCGACAAACTCCAGTTCCAGGAGGAGAATGACCGTATCTGGGGCAAGAAGGTGGTTGTCGATGCAGGAGACTCCGAGAACCTCAAGCCGGGTCAGATTATCACAGCCCGCAAGCTGCGCGATGAGAACAGTATGCTCAAACGTCGTGACCTCAAACCTGTAGAGGCGCGTGATGCACAGCCTGCTACATCTACACAGATTCTGCAGGGTATCACACGTGCTGCATTGCAGACACAGAGCTTCATGTCTGCTGCATCGTTCCAGGAGACCACAAAGGTACTCAACGAGGCTGCTATCAACATGAAGAGCGACTATCTGCTCGGTATGAAGGAGAACGTGATTTGTGGTCACCTCATCCCTGCCGGAACAGGTCAGCGTGAATTCAGCAAGATTATCGTAGGTTCTAAAGAGGACTATGAGCGTATTCAGGCTAACAAGAAGGTTGTTCTTGACTTCTCTGATGATGTCGTAGAGTAACCGCTTCTGAAAAATAGGAAAGAGGGGCATGCGTTTGCATGCCCCTCTTTTTACATTATTAAAAAATATCTTGTTTATATAATATTTTAAATTTAATTTTGCGTCAAATACTTATATTGGATAATAGCGCATGAGTGAAAACCTGCAAATAGATATAGATAAGATTCTGGCTGCAAAGGCTGGGGAAAAGGCACGTTACGTACCCCGTTTCCTTGTCTCTTATCTGAAGAAGATTGTGCATCAGGATGAGGTGAACGAGTTCCTCAGGATTAATAATGACAAACGCGGCATAGACTTTGTCAATGCTTTCATGGAGTATTTCAACAACTCTTTCGACATTTCCGGTATAGAGAATCTGCCTAAAGACGGGTTGTGCACATTTGTGAGCAATCATCCTCTTGGTGCTCAGGACGGTCTTGGCTTGGCATATATCCTCGGTCCACACTATAAGGGCAAAATAAAGTTCCTGGTAAATGACCTGTTGATGAATATCCCTCATCTTGCAGAGTTCTGGGTTCCTATAAACAAGACCGGCAAACAGGCACGCAATTTCCCTCAGCAGGTTAATGCCGCTTTCGATAGCGACAACCACATTGTGATGTTCCCCGCGGGTCTCTGTTCGCGAAAGAGGAAGGGAGTCATCCGCGACATTGACTGGAAAAAGACCTTCATCACAAAAAGCGTACAGTCCAGGCGTGACATTGTACCCATACATTTCGAGGGCGAGAACTCGAAGTTCTTCTACCGCCTTGCCAATATTAACAAGATGTTGGGTATAAAGTTCAATATTGCGATGCTCTACCTCAGTGATGAGATGTTCAAGAACAGGGACAAGAAATTCAAGGTGACAATAGGCAAACCTATTCCCTGGCAGACTTTTGACAGGACAAAGACCCCGACCGAATGGGCACAGTATGTCAAGGAGATTGTATATAAGTTATAAAACAGATACACAAACACCATATGGAAGATATTATAGCTCCAGTTCCCAAGGAGCTGCTCAAGGCAGAACTGACCGAGGACAAGCGTCTTCGTTTTACACACAGAAGTGACAATGAGATTTATATCGTTACTGCATTCGATTCGCCTAACGTGATGCGCGAGATTGGCCGACTGCGCGAGATTGCTTTCCGCGCGGCGGGTGGCGGTACGGGAAAATCACTTGATATCGATGAGTTCGATACTATGGATGTCCCTTACAAGCAGCTTGTCGTGTGGAATCCCGAGTGCAACGATATTATCGGCGGTTACCGCTATCTTTGGGGCAAGGAAGTACAGTTCGATGAGAACGGCGAGCCTCGCATGGCGACGGCCCATGGCATGTTCCGTTTCTCGGAAAAGTTCCTCAACGAGGTGTTGCCTTATACCGTGGAGCTTGGCCGCGCATTCGTGACGCTCGAATATCAGTCGACGCGCATGGGAGCGAAGAGCCTTTTTGCTCTTGATAACCTTTGGGATGGCTTGGGCGCTCTCGCGGTAGTGATCCCTGATGTGAAGTACCTATTCGGCAAGGTTACTATGTATCCTTCATATCTTACCGAGGCGCGTGACATGATACTCTATTTCCTCAGGAAACATTTTCCCGATAACGATGGCCTTGTCTATCCGGTAACACCATTGCAGATAGAGACACCCGAGGAGAAACTTGCCACAATCTTCTGCAAGGATAGCTTCAACGAGGATTACCGTACACTGAAGCAGGAGGTTCACAAGTTTGGTCTTGCTATACCTCCGATGATAAACGCATATATGGGACTTTCGCCCACAATGAAGATATTCGGAACGGCAGTGAACTATGATTTCGGCAATGTGGAAGAGACCGGTCTGCTTATAGCGGTGGATGAGATGCGTGATGACAAAAGAATGCGTTACATCGAGTCCTTTGCCAAGGAGAATCCCGATGCGGTAAGGTTTACTTCGGGCGCGAACAAGGTCTTTTATATCCCGAGTGAAAAGAACTAAGATATATGACAACAAAGTCTCCGGGAACATTAATGCACTCCCGGAGTTCTTTATTTAAGAAACTACAGACATGAAAGTAGAGATAATTAACAGGTCGAAGCATCAGTTGCCTTCGTATGCGACATGCCTCTCGGCAGGAATGGACCTCAGAGCCAATCTCGACCAGCCCATTGAATTGCAACCATTGCAGCGTACACTTGTGCCTACGGGACTTTATCTGGCTCTTCCTGAGGGCTATGAGGCACAGGTAAGACCACGTAGCGGACTTGCGATAAAAAAGGGAATTACGGTGCTGAATTCGCCCGGTACAATAGATGCTGACTATCGTGGCGAAGTGTGTGTGATTCTTGTGAACCTCTCAAGCGAACCTTTCGTTATTGCAGATGGCGAGCGCATTGCGCAGATGGTCATAGCGCGTCATGAACAGGTGGAGTGGTGCGAGGTCGAGGTGCTTGCAGATACTGAACGTGGTGCGGGCGGTTTTGGTCACACAGGTGTATAAAAGCATTATCCCGCCAAGGAATCATACTGATGTCGTGTATAAGGTACATGCAAAATGTGCAAACCGCCTCACTCATGCAGGACCGGTTCCGATGAAATAATATTTCAGTGAAGATGAAACGCAATGTTTTCTACATATTGACAGTATTGCTTTTGCTTTCTGTGCCTTTTGTGGCCGGAGCACAGCATGATGCAGATACTCCCGCCCGTGAGCGTGCGTCGGAGTATTACTATCTGCATGCCATTTCATTGCTTGAACAGGACAGCCTCGATGCCAGTTTCGATATGCTTGAACATTGTCGTATCCTTGCCCCGGAGTCTTCGGCTGTGATGTACGACCTGTCTGCATTCTATCAGTTCCTTGGACGTGACTCTCTCGCACATGCGATGCTCAAGGATATTGTCTCCAAGGAGCCGCATAACATGAAGTATTGCGAGGCGCTTGTCGAGTATTACAACAGGGTCAACGACAAGAACTCTGCGATAGCCCTCTATGAGTCGATGCTCGGAAACAGTACCTCCAAGAGTGATATCTATATGTCTCTCTATTCGCTTTACAGTGATTCCGGTCAGGCCGAGAAGGCTCTTGAGGTTCTTGACAAACTTGAGGTCGCCGAGGGCAAGAATGAGATAATCTCCCTTCATAGGGTAAAGCAGCTGGTAATGATGCAGGACAGTACTCGCGCGCTGGCCGCTGTGCATCAGATGATAGATGACAACCCCGATAATTCGCAGTATCGCTCGCTCCTTGGCGATATCTATTCGCTTTTCGGCGATTATGGTAAGGCCGAGAACATTTATGTCGCTAACATCAAGAGGGACACGACCGACCTGAACTCTCTTACGTCACTCAGCAACATATACCTGATGAGTGACAGGGATTCGTTGTACTGCGAGACAGTTGAATGCATCCTCAAGAACGAGAGGCTCGAGGTAGAACAGCGTGTTTCGATGCTTCTCGATTATGCCCGTTATAAAGACAGGAGCGATACGACATACATGAAAGGTTTCTTCGAGGATATGCTACGTCTGCCGTTCGACAGGCTCGAGATTGCCGACCTCTATGTGCAGTATCTTCTCTATCGTGAGGCTTCTCCCGATACGATAATGCCTGTGCTTGAGATAATCCTCGAACTGGAGCCCGAGAATCGCTCGGCGTTGCTTCAGATGCTTGTCTTTGCCATTGAACGCAATGATTATGAAGAGGTCATAAGATGTAGTGATAATGCCATATTGTATATCCCTGATATGCTCGAGCTCTACTACTATAAGGGTATAGCATCTTATCTTCTCGGGAAGAAACAGGAGTGTACCGGTATCTATGAACTCGGTCTCTCCCGTCGCAGCGAGGAGTGCACTCCTGAACTTGTGGCAAAGGTCTTCTCGGTCCTCGGCGATACCTATCACGAACTGGAGATGATGGACAAGTGCATGGAGGTTTATGACTCGGCTCTTGTATATAACCCGTCTGAGATATCGGTGCTCAACAACTATGCCTATTACCTCTCCCTTGAGGGAAAACAGCTTGAACGTGCTCTTGAGATGAGTGCGAAGACTCTGGAAATGGAGCCGGACAATGCAATATACATAGACACGTATGCATGGATACTGTTCTGTCTCGAGCGCTATGAAGAAGCGAAGGCGTATGCCGAGAAGATGATTCAGCTCAACACGGATATGGGTGCTGTCGAGTATCATCACTGCGGGGATATATTCGCAAAGTGCGGGGATATCAGCCGGGCGGTGGAGTATTGGGAGAAAGCACGTGAACATGGCGATACCACAAAGATATTGAAGAAAAAAATAAAGAAACGCAAATACTATTCCAAATGAGAAACCCGGGCGGTGGCATGTTGCTGTTTCTGTCGTTCGCGCTGCTGCTGACAGGCTGTAGCGCAAGGCGTGTACTTGTTGGCACGGCGCCGGTCGCGTCGGCAGCCTCTGTGGCTCTTCTCCCCTCGGCAAACAGGGATGTGGAATATCTGTCATCTGCGTTGAAGATGAGTGCCTCAATAGGCGATGAAAGTCTCTCGGTAAAAGGCAAACTGCGTGTCAAGGAGAATGAGGGGGTGCAAATCAGCGCAACGGCACTGGGGCTTATGGAGGCGGCCTGTCTTGAGTTCCTTCCGTATACGGTCAAGTTCATATATAAGATAGACAGGATATATGCCGAGGCTCCTTACGCTCTCCTCCCTTTCATGAGTGATACAGGAACAGGGTACACCATACTTGAGTCGGTGCTGCTGAACAGGATGTTCTCCCCCGACGGTACACCATTCAGAAAGGCAGTGAAGAGCATGAGGATAGTCGATGAAGGCGACTATATCACTGTAACTACATCCGCTGACAATCCTGTCGTGTATAAGTTCTACATAGACAAGAGCAACGGCAACCTTGTAAGGAGCGAGGGTGCCCATTCCGGCGGTGGCAGTGTGGTATGCCGCTACAGCGACTTTACCGATTTTAATGGAACTCCCTTCCCGCGTATGGTAGAACTCTCGTTCAGCAGTGATGTAACATCTGCAAGCCTCTTGCTCAGAATGAGCAGCCTCAAGAGCGACAAGTTCGTGTTCTCTCCGCGCAAGTTGTCGAAGGCATATAAGCGAGTCTCACTTGACGGGATAGTAGAGTCGGTCGGGGAGATAGAGTGATAACTGTAAAATGATTCCTATGATAAAGCACATTATAATGAGAGTATTGTCGGCCTCTCTTCTCCTTATGCTTCCGTTCTGTGCCCTCAATGCACAGAATGCGAACATCAAGAAGATGCGCGGCCAGGCAACGGCATTGCGCAACGAGATTGAACAGCAGAAGAAGATTCTTCTCTCGGCTCAGGAGGATGTGAACAGCCAGCTGCGCAACCTCAGCGTCATAGATGCCAGGATAAAGAAGCAGAAGAGTCTTGTCTCCCTTCTCAAGAACGAGGTAAAGGCAATAGACAGCGAGATAAAGCAGATAAATGCAGATATAAAGCTTCAGGAAGAGCGTGTCGCGCAGTCACGTGGCGAGTATGCCGAGGCGCTTCGCCGTGCCCGCAAGTACGGCAAGGCCAACAGCAAACTTAGCTTTCTTCTCGATTCGGAGGATTTCTATACTTTGCTGCGCCGTTACCGCTATACTAACGAGTATATGGATGCCCATGGTCGCCTTGCCGAGAGCCTGCAGCATCAGATAACACTCCTGGCCGAGAAGAGGAACGAACTTGAGACGGCATATCTGGCCAAGAACGAATCCCTCAAAGAGCAGGAGAAAGTCAGCGCAGAACTGCAACAGCTTGAAAAGGAGCAGCGTGCCACCCTTGCCAAGCTCAAGAAACAGTCGGGCAAGGTGAAGGCGGAGCTGACAAAGAAACAGAAAGAACTCAACAAACTCAACAAGCGAATAGATACGGAGATAGAGAGAGTACTTGCCGAGGAACGTGCAGCAAAGAAACGTGCTGCCGAGGCCGCGCGCAAGAAGAAAGAGGCGTCAAAGAGTGGCGGAAAGGCAGGCAAGGGTAGCGTGAAGGAGAATGCAAAGGAGAGTGATGCCTATCTCTCCGATGCCGGTGTTGCCGAAATGAGCGGCACATTCCTCAAGAACAAGAAGAAGATGCCTGTCCCCATTACCGGACCTTATCTTGTCGTGGATGAGTTCGGAACAAAGAATGTAATCGAAGGTAAAGGCAATGTGCAGATTAATAATAAGGGTATAGTCCTTGAGGGCAGTGCCGGTGCCAAGGTACGCTGTATATTTGACGGCAAGGTCACAGCTGTCGTCAATGACGGTAACTATCATTTTGTGCTCGTGCGTCATGGCGAGTATATATCGGTCTACAGCAATGTCGCCAATATGCGCGTGAACGGTGGCGAGACGGTCAAGGCCGGCGATATCCTTGGTGATGCCGGTAAGGATGCGAAGTCCGGTACTCCGAGAATCCAGTTCCAGTTGCGCAAGGAGAAGCAGATTCTTAACCCGGCTGATTGGCTCAGGATGTAGCGGATATGAGAACTTCACTCGGCTGTATATTGACCTTTCTTCTCATCGCCTTCTCATGTAGGGCCGATGCCAGGTCTTTTGTATATCATTCAGCATGTGACACGCTTGGTGGCCTGTCACTGGAATACTGCCGTAACAGGAATGCCGAGGCTATGTCGTATTACAATAATGGACATTACGCGCTGGCCGTCGACTGTTTCAGTGAACTGCTTGAGTATGATTATCCGCCTGCAATAACGAACATGGGAATAGCCTATATGAACGGGACTGGGGTCAAGCAGGATAATGAAAGGGCATTCAACTGTTTTCTCAAGGCCGCAGGTATGGGCGAGCCTACCGCACAACAGCATCTCGGTGCAATGTATGCATTGGGAATATACGTAGAGCAATGCGACTCCTTGTCTTACCGTTGGTTCATGAGTGCGGCAGAACTTGGCAACACCAAGGCCATGAATGCGCTTGGCAATATGTATCTTAACGGGAAATATGTACCGGAAGACACTGCAGAGGCATGCAAGTGGTTCAGGCGTTCTGCGTTGTCAGGTGACTTGGACGGACTATATGAGTATGGCCTCCAACTTGTCAAGTATGACCCCGAGTATAGGGATGAGGAGCTGGGTTCCGGATATCATTGTATATACAGTGCTGCTCAGGATGGGCATCGGAACTCCCGGAAATTGCTTATGTACAATGCTTTGCGCGAGGGCAACGATAGGGCTGCATTCTGGTGGGCCAAGGCGCTGCACAGGAGTGGGGACCATGAAGGAACAAAAGTTCTGGCCGATTGCTATCGCCATGGCCGTGGCGTATCACGCAGCAAAAAGATCGCACGCAGACTGTACCTGATGGCTGCAGACATGGGAAACGAAGAGGCCCGCTTGATTCTGGATAAGTGGTAAGGATGTAATGTATTATAACAAATGAGAAGATGCACCCGCGGGTGCATCTTCTCATTTGTTATAATACATTCTTGAATCTTTTTATGAATTCTTCTGCTTCATCAAGCGATAGTGTCAGCGGTGGCAACAGACGTATTACATTCGTGCCGCTCACTCCAGTGAATACATGCTCCTCGAAGAGCAGCCTATGGCGTATCTCCTTGATTGGCTTGTCAAACTCAATGCCAATCATCAGGCCGCGTCCGCGCACCTCCTTTATTTGTGGAATCTTTTTCAGCTCCTCCATGAGGTAGTTGCCCACTTTGTTCACGTTGTCCAGCAGGTTTTCCTCCTCTATCACTCCGAGTACGGCCTCTGCTGCGGCGCATGCAAGGTGGTTGCCGCCGAATGTCGTCCCGAGCTCGCCATATACGGCCTCGAATTTTGGGCTTATGAGCACTACGCCTATCGGGAATCCGTTGCCTATACCCTTTGCCTGAGTTATGATGTCGGGTCTTATTCCTGCCCACTGGTGGGCGAAGAACCTGCCGCTGCGTCCGCAACCGCTCTGTATCTCATCAAGGATGAGTGTGGTTTCGGTGGCATTGCACAATGACTGAAGTTCCTGCAGGAACTTTGCATCGGGAATCTGTATTCCGCCAACGCCCTGTATGCCTTCGATGATAACAGCTGTCACATCGCCCTTTTCAATCTCGGCGCGCACTCCCTCAATGTCGCCGAGGGGCAGATATGTAGTGTGCCCGTTGGCATTTATGGGCGCAATGATTCTGGGGTTGTCGGTAACCTCGACAGCAAGAGAGGTGCGTCCGTGGAAAGCCTTTTTAAAGGCAATCACACGCTTCTTGCCGTTCTTGAACGATGAGAGCTTCAATGCATTTTCATTGGCCTCGGCACCCGAGTTTATGAAGAAGAGGTTGTAATCCTCATATCCGCTTACCCTGCCTAATCTATCGGCAACCCTCTGTTGCATGGTGTTGATGACCGAATTCGAATAGAACCCCAGTGTGGCAACCTGACTGCTTATCTTCTCTACGTATTTGGGGTGTGCATGCCCAATGGATATTACGGCATGCCCGCCGTAAAGGTCAAGGTATTCTGTGCCCTTGTCGTCCCACACCTTGCACCCCTCGCCCTTTATGATGTTGACGTCGAAAAGGGGGTATACATTATATAATTCCATGTTGTTTCTTGTTTTGTGGTATTAAAAAGGTAACAAGGGGGGTAAGGACACAATTAAGGAGCATTATTGGTGCAATCAGTTGTTGCAAGTGGTGCCGAAGCTCCAAACTTTCCCGTTTTATGCTTTAGAACGCCGATGGCTTCAGCTGCAGACCTACGGTCTCGGCGAGCCCGAAAAGCAGGTTCATGTTATGCACTGCAGTGCCGCTTGCACCCTTCAGAAGGTTGTCAATCACTGATGTTATCAGCAGCTTGTTGCCATGCTTCTCAAGGTGGATGAGGCATTTGTTGGTGTTTACCACCTGCTTCAGGTCAACAGGGATATTCACGATGTGTGTGAACGAATCGCGCTCATAATAACTCTCGTACAGCTTGTACAGCGTCTCTATGTCGAGGTCACATTTCACTACTATTGTCGCGAATATTCCGCGTGCGAAACAGCCACGGTAGGGAATGAAGTCAATCTCTCCGTTGTAGTCGGGCTGCAACTGCTTGATGCTCTGGATTATCTCGGGCAGGTGCTGATGTTCGAACGGCTTGTATATGCTAATGTTGTCATTCCTCCAGCTGAAATGTGTAGTAGCCTGTGGCTTGACACCTGCGCCGGTGCTGCCGGTGATGGCATTTACCGATATGTCGCCCTTTAGAAGATGTTCCTTTGCCAGCGGCAGCAGGCCAAGTTCGATACATGTGGCGAAACAACCCGGGTTGGCAACGTATCGGCTCTTGCAGGTATTGCGGCGGTTCAGCTCGGGCAGGCCATATATGAAATCATGGTCGTGACCCTTGATGCGGTAATCCATGGAGAGGTCTATTACCTTCAGCTCATCGGGCAGTGTATTGCTCTCCAGGAACTTGCGTGTCTCGCCGTGAGCGGTGCAGAAGAAGAGCAAGTCAATCTCCTCAAAAGGCATCTCATCAGTGAACATCAGCTCGGTCTCGCCATAAAGGCCTGCATGCACGTCAGTTATGCGGTTGCCGGCATTGCTGTTGCTGTGTACAAACTTTATTTCAACTTCGGGGTGTATGAGCAACAGACGTATAAGTTCTCCCGCGGTGTAGCCCGCACCTCCAATAATTCCAACTCGTATCATATATTGTATTATAATTATATCTTCTCATCGGGGTGGCTCGCATAGTATGCGCGAAGCGGGGTAGAGGTTACCTTGATGAATCCCTTCGCCTCTTCGGCAGTCCACCCTTTCTGTACCTCGCCGTACTCGCCGAGTTTGTTCTTTACAAGGTCGTTGGGCGAGTCGACGCCGACGGTCTCGAAATGCTTCGGCATGAGCTTCAGTATCGCAGTGCCTGTCACGTTCCTCTGCGAGTTTTCAAGCATGGCCTCAATGTCGCGCATCACAGGCTCAAGATATTGGCTCTCATGCAGGAACATGCCGTACCAGTTTGCCACCTGGTCTTTCCAGTACTGCTGCCACTTGCTCAAGGTGTACTTCTCGAGGAACTTGTGCGCAGCAATGATGAGCATGGGTGCTGCCGCCTCGAAACCGACACGACCCTTTATGCCTATTATAGTGTCTCCGACGTGCATGTCACGCCCTATGCCATATGGAGCACCAATCTCCTCGACCTTCTGTATCGCCTTGATGGGGTCATCGAACTTCTCGCCGTTGACAGCCTTCAGCTCTCCGTTCTCGAATGTGAGATGCAGTTCCTCTTCGCCCTCCTTCTCAACCTGCTTCAGATATGCGCTGTCGGGCAGTCCCTGCTTTGAGTCGAGAATCTCTCCACCGCAGATTGATGTTCCCCACAGACCCACGTTGTATGAATATTTCAGCTTGGCAAAATCGGCCTTAAAACCATGCTCGTTCAGGTAGTTTACCTCGAATTCGCGTGTCAGTGTCATGTCGCGTGTCAGTGTGATAATCTCGACTCCCGGGGCACACACAAGGAATGTCATGTCAAAGCGTATCTGGTCATTGCCCGCACCGGTCGAGCCATGAGCAATGGCGTCGGCACCAATCTCGTTGGCATAGCGTGCAATGGCAAGCGCCTGGAAAATCCTCTCCGATGAGACGGAGATAGGATATGTGCCGTTGCGCAGCACATTGCCGTAAATCATGTAACGCAGGCTCTTGTCGTAATATTCCCTTGTAACGTCAAGGGTAACATACCCTTTTGCACCCAGCTTGTAGGCGTTCTCCTCGTTCTGCTTCAGCTGCTCGGGGCTGAATCCTCCTGTGTTCGCACATGCTGCATATACCTCGTATCCTTTCTCCTTGGCGAGGTACATTACTGTAAATGATGTATCGAGTCCGCCGCTGAATGCGACAACAACTTTCTTTTTCTCCATATTTTTTGCAAATATAATCAATTAATGTTCAAAACAGGAACTAAACCTGTCCGATTTATCATGGCTGCTTTATAACTCGTCCTTGTTAAGATGACAGGTATCCTGTTTTTCCCCGTCCTTGTGCTTTGCCGGGTCATAAAGCATAGCGGTACAAATGCAGTAACGCCTGTCTGTACGCATCAGCACATCGTGGTTCACACAACCTTGGCATCCTTTCCAGAAAGCCTCGTCGTCGGTCAGTTCTGAGAATGGAACAGGCACATACCCAAGTTCGGTATTTATCTTCATTACCGCACCGCCGCTTGTCAGTCCGAACAGTTTTGCCTTGGGCCACTTCTCCCTCGAAAGCATGAAGGCTCTCTGCTTGATGCGGCGTGCCAGACCATGTCCGCGGAACTTTTCCCTTACAATAAGTCCCGAGTTTGCCACGTACTGTCTGTTGCCCCAGCTCTCGATGTAACAGAACCCGGCAAACTCCTCCCCTGCAAGCGCAATGATTGCCTTGCCCTCTTTCATCTTCTGTGTCACGTATTCGTGTGTACGCTTAGCGATACCTGTGCCGCGTACCTTTGCCGCATCGCTGATTGTGTCTAGAATCTCATCTACATACCTTTCATGCGAAGCGTTGGCAATGATGACCTCAATGCCGTCGTTATATTCAATCTCTTCCATTTCGGCCTTCCTTCTTATATGTTCGGTATGATTGTCCTGAGTGCCCTCAGTACTGCCGCGCGTGTCGTGTTCTCTGCAATTACCATCATCACTGTGTCGTCGCCGGCAATGGTGCCTATAATCTCGGGAAACTCATAGTTGTCGATGTGGTATGCAAGCGTGCTTGCATAGCTTGGCTTGGTATGTATTACTGCAATATTGCCCGAAAACTTTATTGAGAGGAATCCGTTTGCCTCCTGCGGGGTTGTCACGGCGCGTACCTCGCCCTGCTCGCCGGCGTGGCGGTACTGGTGCGGGCGTGTGAGCACATATCTGTATCGACCCTGAGTGCCTACGGTCTTTACCACGCGCAACTGGTGCAGGTCGCGCGACAGAGTTGCCTGTGTCAGTTTGAAACCCTCTTTTTCAAGTTCGTTCAGCAGTTCCTCCTGGCTGCCAATCTCCTGGGTGGAAAGTATAAGTCGAATGGCGTCAAGACGTGAGTTCTTAATCTTCATAGTTGTATATTTATTCTTTGCGGTTGCGAAAATAAGTATATTTAAACGAAAAACCTTGTGTTTTTGCAAATATTTTACATAATCGGAGTGGCGAATATAAAAAATATGCAACAACTATACGATTGTTGCATATTTTTGTATGATTAATTGTAGTACCCTCTTCGGGTGCTCTGTCAATCAAGCTCCTGGTCGGCCTCGTAGCCCGCGAACTCGCGAATCTTGTTCTTGAGCATCGCAAACTGCTTGAAGAGGTCGTGAACGGGTTTCTCGCCGTCCTTGTGCATAGGTGCCTTGCAGTAGAACGACATGAACTCCTGAATGCCATACTCGCCTGCACGCTGTGCAATATCGCTGAAAAGAATAAGGTCGAGCACCAGCGGAGCTGCAAGGATAGAGTCGCGGCACAGGAAGTTGACCTTTATTGTCATCGGGTAGCCCATCCAACCGAAGATATCGATGTTGTCCCAGCTCTCCTTCTCATCGCCGCGTGGCGGGTAGTAGTTGATTCGTACCTTGTGGTACATATCGTTATAGAGCTCGGGGTATACGTCGCTGTCGAGTATGTTCTCCAGTGCCGATGTCTTGCTCACGCGCTTTGTCTCGAAGTTCTCGGGATTGTCAAGTACCACACCATCGCGGTTACCCAGGATGTTTGTCGAGAACCAGCCTCTGACACCCAACTGACGTGTGAAAAATGCAGGTGCAAGCACTGTCTTCATCATTGTCTGTCCGCTCTTGAAGTCCTTGCCGGTAATAGGAGTCTTCATCTCCTCGGCAAGTTCCCACATTGCAGGGATATCGACGCACAGGTTAGGTGCGCCCATCACGAATGGACAACCCTCGCGCATCGCAGCATATGCGTAGCACATGCTCGGTGCCACGTTTGCTGTGTCATCGGCCTTCATCGCCGCCTCAAAAGCCGCTACACTGCCGTGTACCTCATCGTTGCGCTTGATGAACTTCTCGGTGCTGGCAATCCATATTACCACCACGCGCTCGCATCCGTTATCCTGCTTGAAGTTGCGTATGTCCTCACGCAGCTGCTCTGTCATCTCCCAACGGGTGCCATGCTTGATGTTGGGTCCGTCGATGTTGCTTGCATAACTCTTGTCGAACAGGGCCTTGTAAGGACGGATTGCACGCAGTTCATCCTTTACCGGGTCAATGTCTCTCTGTTTGAGTACATCGGCCTTTATGGCTGCATCGTAGGCATCATCCTCGTATAGGTCCCATGCTCCGAACACAATGTCGCCAAGGTCGGCAACAGGAACAATGTCCTTTACCTCCTTGTAGCATTTGTCAGCGCCTTTGCCCAGACGCATGATACCCTCGCATGCAAATGAACCGATAGGTTTCGCAAGGCCTTTGCGCGCCATAAGTGTTCCTATAATAGTAGTCGTCGTTACGGCTCCCAGTCCAACACACATTACTCCCAGTTTGCCGTTAGCCGGCTTGACTTTACACTCTCTCATATCTGTTTTTTTCTTTTATTAGGCAAAAGAACGGTTTTTTATTGAACAAACCTAAAAATTAGACAAAATGTTTTACTAACTTTTGCAAGAAAAGATAACTCGCATAGAATAAATCGGTTGGTCGGATTGCTTGAAAATAGGGTAACGAGATAGCAACCGTTCGTATTTCTGAGCTCTTCATTGTAATGCTTCAATGTGATAACCCTTGGTGCAACAAAGGTATAAAAAGAAATGCTGATAAAAAAATCTGCGAGATTATTTTTATCAGCATTTCTTTTATTATATCATCTTCTTATAAATGTAGGTCAAATAGTCATTAGCATCTGTTTTCCATTCATTACTCTTGAACTCGGCTACCTTCTCGAACCCGTGGTGGGCATAGTAGCCGTGGTTGCACGACGAGTCAGTCCAAAGGTAGAGACTTTCGTATCCCTCGCTCTTTGCCAACGCTACAATCTCCGCAAGCAGTTGCTTTCCGCAACCTTGCACTGCCGAGATAAAGAACGACAGATACAAATCCTTATCTGCCCGCATATAGCGATAGACCTTTGGCGAGGTCTTGCCGAAGTATTCACGCAGAGCCAACGCCTCCTCGCGCTGCTGCTCGTTGAACGATGGTATCACGCTATCCAGCCACTCGTTGTAACCGTTATCCTGCTCGATATTGCCTGCAAGGATGCAACCCACCATCTTGCCCTCGTCGGTAATCTTAAAGGCGAATGGCGCACCATACCACCCATAGCGGATGATATACTCGCACATCAGCAGTCCGAACTCCTCGCCCTGACCATTGGCAGCGTGTCCCTCGCCCCACACGGGATAGGCAAGATGTGCCGCCTCATGAATATCCTCTTCGGTAAATGTTTCGATTGTCATAACTTAAAATATATTTAGTGTACCTCCATCTTTGAAAACAAGTTGATGATTATTACGCCAGCCATAATCAATGCAATACCGATATAAGCAGGTAAATCGGGTACTTGTTTGAACGCAATAACTCCGACGAGTGTTATCAGCACAATGCCGAGAGCACTCCATATTGCGTAGGCTATACCTATGGGCATTGTTCGTAGAGCGTGGCTCAAAAGGTAGAACGAAAGTCCATAACCAACAATCATCGCAATAGTTGGCAGGAGTTTGGTAAACTGCTCGGAATATTTGAGCATAGATGTAGCAAATGTCTCCAAGACAATAGCACCAATAAGGAACAACCATTCTCTCATATAAATATAGTTTTGGGGACAAAGGTATGACATAAACAGGTTGCGACATATATACAAATCACTCCCCGCGAGGTACTTTTCGATACTACGATTAAAAAATAACGGATATTTAGCCTATCTTTGTAGCACAAATCAAGAATATGGAGAGATTGCAGATTGGTATCATTGCCGAGGGTGGCAGAACGGGGCAGACAGACTTTAAGGCATACGGCAACAACCGCATAGGAATAAGCGGTTGTATGGTACTGCTTGTCGATAGTGGGTGTGCTATCGTATCAGTGGGCTTTAAGCGCAGGGTTCTTCGTCAAGGAATGATGGCTGTGCTCTTCTATGATGATACATTTTGGATAGAGCGAAGCAGCAGCACCTTTCGTTGCCGGTATGTGGCTCTTGCCGATGATAATGTGCAGGAGGCAATCTATAAACTTACATCGCCTTACATTTGGGACTCGTTGTCGGAAAATCCTCTGCTCCGCCCCGACAATGGTCAATGGGAACTTTTAGAGAGTTGGTTCGAACAAATGGTGTGGATATGCCACAATTCAGCAAACGAATACACCAACCAACTGCTCCGCAACAACATATACAACCTCTTTATGGCGATGGATGGTGAGATGACACAGAGAAATGCAGGCTCGAATAAAGCCATCAGCCGAAGCAGAAGTCTGATTATCAAATTTCTAAAACTCGTTGCACTGCATTTCCGCACCACGCGCGAAGTGTCGTTCTACGCTGAACAACTATGTATTACAACAACCTATCTCTATAAACTAACGCATAAACGCTGGAATCTATCTCCAAAGGAGTTGATAGACAAGCAGACTATCTGCGAGATAAAGAGTTTGCTATCCAATACGGATATGTCAATAAAGGAGATAGCCACTGCACTCCATTTTGAAGATACACCCTATATGTGCCGCTATTTTCGACAACGCACAGGAGTCTCACCAATGGAGTATCGTAACGGAATAAAAAAGCCGTAATAATAAGCCTCGTATGGGCAAATTATTACGACTTGATGAGTATTTTAGAGTTTCAGCCCTCGATTTTGGCTTCTGCTTGTCGGTAATCCCAACGCTTCCATAAACTCATCTTTCTTACGTCTGAACCAAGAGTGA
>JAFXGX010000095.1 GCA_017536695.1 Bacteroidaceae bacterium
CGAAACAACAGCAACAGGATAATCCACCGCTCAAACATCCCCCATTCTTTATCCTTATTTGCTGCTAACAACAACTGTTGCTCACACAGTGCCGGTTTCTTTTTGAAATTACTCTTGCAATGAAAATTAGTTGGGCATTGTCATTCTGGAGCGAAGAGTAACGGAGCGAAGAATCTCAAAATCAAGGTACTGTTCAGAGGGGTGGTGAAAGATAACGATTTTTTCCTTTTTAGATTGGCAAACATGCCTCGCACAATGGCCTGCAAACAAGCGGCCTTGCATTGGATTTTTTAACGGTGCCGTTTCGCTTTCAGCGACGGATTACCTTTGCTAATCTTTTGTACTGCTCAAACTGCTTTTATCCTGTTTCCGATGCCTGAACGGTTGTTCAAGCTGTAGAATTCTAACGGTGCCGGTTAAAAAAAAATTACTGAGGTCCACTAAGGTCTATTAAGGTCTATTAAAACAGTCGAGGCTGCCTGGGCTGCCTCGACTGTTTTTTGTTTATCCACTGTGTAGGGTTAACCTCCAACAACTGCTTCCTTGCGGATTGTCCTGGTGCGGATTTCCTCGCATATTGCCGAAACGAACTCTGCAATAGGTTTCACGCCCTCATCGCCTGCAAAACGGCTGCGTACTGCGACGGTGCGGTCGGCCTCTTCCTGCTGACCGAGGACGAGCATGTATGGCACGCGGTTGTTGCGTGCTTCACGAATCTTGTAGCCGATTTTCTCGGAACGGTTGTCCACATGTACGAGGACTCCGTTCTTCCTGAGTTCGGCAGCCACCTCATGGGCATAGTCGCCGTACTTCTCCGAGATTGGCAGGATGCGTACCTGCTCGGGGGCAAGCCATGTAGGGAACTTACCCTCGTACTTCTCGATGAGCCATGCGAGTGTACGCTCGTAGCAACCCATACTTGTACGGTGGATGATATAAGGACGTACCTTCTCGCCGTTCTGGTCGATATAATACATATCGAACTGTGCTGCCAGCAGGGCATCCCACTGCACGGTAATCATTGTATCCTCCTTGCCGTACACGTTCTTGGCATTGATATCGACCTTGGGGCCATAGAATGCAGCTCCGCCGACCTCCTCGACAAAAGGAATCTCGAGTTCGGTAAGCATCTGACGGATGTGCTGCTGTGTCTCTTCCCAAACCTCGGCCTCGCCGATATACTTGGCGCGGTTCTCGGGGTCCCACTTTGCAAGGACATACGTAACATCATCCTGCAGACCGAGGGTTACCATTACATGCTTTGCAAGGGCAAGACAGTTCTTGAACTCCTCGACCATCTGGTCGGGGCGCACGATGAGGTGTCCCTCGCTGATAGTGAACTGGCGTACACGTGTCAGGCCATGCATCTCGCCTGAATCCTCATTACGGAACAGTGTCGATGTCTCGCTGTAGCGCAACGGCAGGTCGCGGTATGAGTGGTGTGTCGCCTTATATACATAATACTGGAACGGACATGTCATAGGACGCAGCGCAAACACCTCCTTGTCGGTCTCCTCATCGCCGAGAACGAACATGCCATCCTTGTAGTGGTCCCAGTGACCTGAAATCTTGTAGAGGTCGCTCTTTGCCATGAGAGGTGTCTTTGTGCGGATGTAACCCCACTCGTTGTCCTCGAGGTCCTCAATCCAACGCTGAAGAGTCTGTACAATCTTCGCACCCTTGGGCATGAGCAACGGCAAGCCCTGACCGATGACATCCACGGTAGTGAAGAGTTCCATCTCACGGCCAATCTTGTTGTGGTCGATATTCTTGATATGCTCAAGATGTGCAAGATATGCCTCGAGGTCCTCTTTTGTAAAGAACGCCGTACCATAGATACGTGACAGAGAAGGATTGTTCTTGTCGCCACGCCAATATGTGGTAGATGCCGAGAGCAGCTTGAAGCCCTTGATGAGACGTGTATTGAGCAGGTGGGGTCCCATGCAGAGGTCAACGAAGTCATCCTGTGAATATACAGTTATGCGCTCACCCTCGGGGATTGCGTCAATGAGTTCAAGCTTATAAGGCTCGTTCTTTGCCTTCATCAGCTCGATAGCCTCTTCGCGGCTCAGCTCCTTGCGCTCGATGCGGGGGCTTGACTTGATGATTTTCTTCATCTCCTTCTCTATTGCCTCAAGGTTCTCCTTGGTAAATGGAGTACACTCGAAATCATAGAAGAAGCCTGTCTCGGTAGCAGGGCCGATAGTGAGCTTCGCCTCGGGGAAGAGGTGTTTTACAGCCTCTGCCATAATGTGTGTTGTAGTATGACGGAGCACTGAAAGGGCCTCTTTTGAATCAAGGCCGACAAGTTCTGCACACACGCCGTCGGCAGGAATATCACGGAGGTCAATGACCTGCTCGCCCACCTTGACAGCAACATAACTGCTGAGCAGTTTAGGGTCTACCGATGAGATAATCTCGATATATGACTTGCCCTCATAGGCAAACTCGCGAATCTCACCACCAAATGAAATCTTTATCATAACTTTATCCTTTAAATTCGTACTTATGGGTCATTTCCAATAGAATGCGCGAAGATAAGAAAAAAACAAGAAAAATGGAAAATTCTTGCGTTTATTATTGTTTGCGTTAGCAATGTTTAATGTAGAATGTTGCAGCAACATCAAACATTAAACATTAAACACTAAACATTACCCCCCCCTTGCTCACTTGCCGCTCATCTTGAAGCGTTTGATAAGGCTGTAGGCATGGAAGAGCCCAAGTTCCCCGGCCTTGCTCAGGTCGGCAAGACCTGCCTCGGAGTTACCGGTATAAATCCTTGCCAGTCCGCGATTGAAATAGGCCTCGGCAAAGCGGTCATCAATCTCAATGGCCCTACCGTAGTCCACAATGGCCGACTTGAAGTCACTCAGCTTGGCCGACACATTGGCTCGGTTGAAGTAGGCATGAGCAAAATCAGGTACACGCTCCACCACCCTGTCGAGGTCATCCTTCACAAGACTGTAATTGATATCGGGAAGCCTCTCGCCATGTTTGGGCAGCAGCTCAGCCTCGGCATTGTTCTCGCTTACCTGTTCCGTTTCAAGCAGTTTGTAACGCACGAAAGAGCGCACGAAGTAGAGCAGCCATGAATCGGGAGCCAAAGCGACTGCGGCATCAAGGTCGCGCATCGCCTCTCCCGGGTCCTGCACCAGATAATAGTCTATGGCACGTTCAAGACGCAAACGGTAATCCCGGGGCGAGGCAGATATGTCGCTTGACACCGCATCGATATTCTTGAAATGCCTTGAGACCTCGTTCTCGGAAAGGGCACGCTCATCATTGGTAAGCAGCAATGGCGTTCCTGCACTCGCCTCGTTCATATCCTCTATCGGCTTATAGTAGTGGCGCTCGCTCTCGAGCTCTGCCATAGCCTTGTAGTATGTCAGGACAAAGATGGGCTCAAGTTCCACATAGACATTCCTGTTCTGCACCCTTCCGCGATAGTCCGTCGTATACTGCTTGTCATCGGCCACATCGGACGATATCATCTTGTTGTAGTTGCGGACATTATTGTCGGAACGCTTGCGTGTCTTGTCTTCATCGGGGGCATACTCATCGGCAACCGCCTGGCTGCCATTGAAATAGATATCGTACTGCCTTTTCCTGAGCCACTCCTCATCGGCATTGGCACCGCGTATATCCCCACACCTGCGACGCGCTGCGGCGCGGCACTGATAGGCATACTCAAAGTTAGGATAACTCTCGAGCACAACGGTAAGGTCGTTCACCGCTCCTTTGCTGTCACCCACCTTATCGCGTAGCAACGCCCTGTTGAAACGCGCCAGGGTGTTGTCGGGGTCGACATTCAGCACCCAGTCAAAATCCTCTATGGCGCGGTTGTCATCGCCCACCTCCATACGCAGGATACCCCTGTTGTAATGCGCCACGAAGCTCGCCGGCTCGACATACAGCGCCATGTCATAATCCTTCATCGCGCCCCTGAAGTCATTCTTGTAGTAGCGCACAAGAGCGCGATTGACGTAGCTCCCCGCATTGTTCGGCATAAGGTCGATAGCCTTGTCAAGGTCCTTCTCGGCTGCATCATAATCGCCTGTAACGGAATAGACCACGGCTCGGGCATCATAGACCGATGAGGAGTACCTGTCGTTCTGCACTGCCAGCTCCACCATTCTCTGCGCCGTAACGGTGTCATTGGCGTTCAATGCCACCTGCGTGCGCATGAGGTAGGCATGGCTGCTGCGCGGAGAGAAAAGGAGCAGGGAGTCGAGCACTTCGGCAGCCTTTCCCCAGTCATCCTGCTGCATGGCCACAGCGCCGAGGTTCTGCCACACCTCGCTGTTCTGCGGATTGAAGCGTAGCGCCTTCCTGAAGTCCTGCTCGGCAAGTGACAAACTGTCGAGATTGGCACGGCAGAGACCACGCAGCTGATAGCAGCGCGATATATATGGATTCTTGGCTATCGCAACGTCAAGGTCCTGTTCTGCACCTGCGTAATCCTCAAGGTAGAACTTCGCAAGGGCGCGGAAGAAATAAGGCTCGTGCAGATAGGGCTTTGCATCGATGACCTGGTTGAAATATTGGATAGAGAGCACATAATCCTCGAAATAGAGCGCATTGCGCCCTATTTCCATCACTCGCGTCGTGTTCAGCTGAGCATAGCACAGCATTGACTGGAACAGCAACACGAGAACTGCTATGGCTCCCCGCATTCTCATCGGAGAACCCTCTTTGTCTTGTATCCGCAAGCGACCTTACCCTTGGCAAGATTGCCGAGCTTTGTCTTGTTCATCTGACGGCGCAGCATTGAAATCCTGTCGGAGAAGACCTTGCCCTCGAGGTGGTCGAACTCATGCTGCATAACGCGCGCGAGATAACCCTCGACCCACTCATCATGCTCGACAAAGTTCTCATCGAGGTACTGCACGTGGATGCGCGACGGACGTGTCACCTTCTCATGGATACCGGGCAGGCTCAGGCAACCCTCTTCCATGGTATCTGTCTCATCTGAAGTCTCGATGATGTGAGCATTGATATATACACGTCTGAAATCCTTGAACTCGGGAAAATCCTCGGAGAGGACATCAAGGTCCACCACGACAAGACGTATCGCCAAGCCCACCTGCGGTGCGGCAAGACCGATACCCTCGGCCTGGTGCATGGTATCGAACATGCTCTCGATGAGAGACTTCAACTCGGGATAATCGGGTGTTATATCCTCGGCGACCTTGCGGAGCACCGGCTGTCCGTAAAGATAAATCGGTAGTATCATATTATATTGTTTTTTATTTCTTCGTTACATCCTCTTGCTCTCCATATATGACTGCAGTATGATTGTCGCGCTTACCTCGTCGACAAGTTCTTTGTTGCGACGCGCCATCTTCTTTATACCCGCCTCGATGATAGTCCTCTGGGCAAGCACCGAAGTGAAGCGCTCATCGTGGAACTCGACAGGGATATCGGGCAACACCTTACGCAGACGGTTCACGAACGGGGTTATGCGACGCATGTTCTCAGACGGTTCGTTGTTCATCTGTTTAGGAAGCCCGACAACGATACGTTCCACGGGCTCGCGTGACACATAGCCGAGCAGGAAATCGAGCAGTTCCGTAGTAGGCACCGTAGTAAGCCCGCCTGCTATTATCTGCATCTCATCCGAGACGGCAAGACCTGTTCTTTTCTTTCCGTAATCTATTGCAAGTAAACGCGCCATACGCTTAAGTTTTCCTTACCATACCATAAGATACATCCCATTGGGAACCTATTCATTCACAGTCAAGTATAGACAGCAAAAGAGGCTCCACCGCGAAAGTGAAGCCGCTTTTATAGCCATTCAGATTACTTGTTGTAGAGCAACCAAGCCTTCTGATAATCGGCATTGTCAGGGTGTGCAGCCTTGAAACGTGCACGAGCCTCGGCAGCCTCGCTGCGGCTGTCATACGAAGCACAGATTACACGATAGAGACCCTTGGGGCTCTGAACGATGATTGCATCATAGCCCTCGCCGATGAGCTCGGTGCGTATTCTCTCTGCACCATCTTTCTTGCCATAGCTTCCGCAAACCACGCTGTACTCCTTGAGAGAAGAAGCGTCGCCTGACGCAAGGACAACCTTCTCGGTACGATAGCTGTCATCCACATCCTGGGCCTTCGATGTCGAAGAGACAACAGGAGCAATCTCCACAGCCTCGCTCTGCTGGCTCTGACCCTCATTGCTCTGCTCCATGCGAGCCTCATCATAAGCGGTCTTATACAGATTATCCTTTGATTTACAAGAAACCAACACTAAAGCCGAGCAGAAAGCAACGGCAACAAAAAACATTTTTCTCATAGTCGCTAATATAATTCTTTATTTGATTTTCTCATTTAACCCGAGTCGATATAAGTTCCACCAAACCGTGAACTTGTCATCCCGACAGAGCGTAGCGACGAGGGATCTCAAAAATATTGCGGAATAAGAGATCTCTCACATTCGCTCGAGATGACAAACACGCTAAACTACAGTACTAATTGTTATATCAAACCCATGTTGTTTAATATAGAGCGCAAAAATAGTAAAAACGAGCGAGATATATGAAGTTCACTTCAGATATATCACAGCGAGTGCATTCTATTTTCGCACGCTAGTGCAAAGATAGTAATAAAGCGCCACAACTTCAACTTTTACAATGCTTTTTAACAAAAAGTCCGGAATCATATCCTCAAAAAGTCATGCATTTGCAAGTTTAAACAATTTAATGGTTTATCTTTGCCGCCAAAGCGGGTGATGCACATAGAACCGGAAACATTTTAAACACACAAACTAAAAATACAAAAAATGAGACGACTATTTCTGATATTGGCAATGGCGGCGGCAATAACCTCCTGCTCCACCACAAGAAAGGCCGAAAGTGCCGAAGCGATAGTACAGCACGATGTAAACTACAGCGATTATTTCACAGACAAGACAATGCGCTACGATTTTCATCATGCCGGCAACAGCGTAAACGAGTTCTACTATTTCGACAAGCTCATAAGAGAGGGCGAGTGGGCTGGCTCACTAATATCGCTCATAAACCCGTTCGACTACGGAGAGCAGCACTTCAGGATTATCGACGCTGCAAGCGGCAATGTGATATACAAAAACAACTACTGCACGCTGTTCAACGAATGGCAGACGACACCCGAGGCCGCGGTTACGGCCCGTGCTTTCCCCGAGAGCGTGATATTTCCCGAGCCAAAGAACGATTTCATAATCGAGTTCTATGCCCGCAACAAGCAGAGCAAGGTATGGGAGAAAAAGGAGTCGCACAAGATTAGCGTAAACGACTACAACATATACCCCGGACACAGCAGCTATGAGAACATAGAGATACACATCGGCGGCGACATCGCACACAGCCTTGACATAGTGCTGCTGCCCGACGGTTTCACAGCCACCGAGAGAGAGAAGTTCGTTGCCGCATGCAAGATGTGGAGCGACGCACTCTTCTCATACGCGCCGTTCACACAGAACAAGCACCGCATAAACGTACGCGCCGTGTGGGCACCCTCACAGGAGAGCGGTATCAGCAAGCCAGGAACAGGCGAATGGAAGAACACATTGCTCGGGAGCAGATTCTTTACCTTCAACAGCGAACGCTACCAGATGACCGAAGAGTTCCAGAAGGTACGCGACGTGGCAGCGGCGGCTCCCTATGAATCAATATTCATCCTCACCAACACCGACAAGTATGGCGGCGGCGGAATATATAATTTCTACGGCCTTGGCTCGGCAGGAAAGACCGGCCGCACCGGCGAGGTATATGTACATGAGTTCGGCCACTCACTGATGGGACTTGGCGATGAGTACATCGAGATTGGCAATACCGTCAGCGCCCTCTACCCCGAAGGCGTCGAGCCATGGGAGGCCAACCTTACACGCTTTGTCGACTTCAACGGCAAGTGGGAGAAGATGATTGCCGAGGATACCCCTGTCCCGACACCGCGCATTGAAGGCTCAACCGAGAAGGAGTGGAAGATTGGTGCATACGAAGGCGGCGGCTACCTTGAGAAAGGCGTTTTCCGCGGATGGCCCGAGTGCATGATGAAGGCACTCACCGACTTCTGCCCTGTGTGCCAGGATGCGATAACAAGATACCTTGACTACATATGCAAATAATAATGCCATAAAAGCAAAAAAGAAGAGCCCGGCTCTTCTTTTTTGCTTTTATCAATTCACATACTTGATTTCGGTCTTTCTGCCCGAGCCGTCAACAAACAGTACGGGACACCCTTTTGCGTCATATTCCCAACGGCCATAGAGGTATACGGGGTTTCCGTCATCATCCACAACCACCTTACCCTTGTCATCCCTCGATAGGAGCGCCAACGGCAGATAATTGCTTGTGGCACCCATCATGCCGAACGCAGTCAGCTGGTACGGTGCATAATATTCCGTCGCGACAGAGACAATTCCCCTCTCGAGTCCCCAATAGCCGAAATAGCCCGAGAAGTCGAAATTGGTCTTGTTCTTCACACCCGAATAGAGGAAATCCCTGCTGCGGTCAAGCACCAATGAATCGGCATCGCCCGTCTGGTAACGTACCACATAACCGGTCACGTTACCCATATCATCGCGTCTGGGCTCGTACATGTGACCGCCATCGGCATATGCACATTTCAGCTGTGTCGCCGAATAGACAAGGTCAAGGGAAGCCATCTTGGCAAGGGTGCCGTTCTCATTGAAAAGGCCATCATCCTTGCCACGGTCAGCATCATTCCATGCTGAGAACTCGGGGAACTCATAAGACACGGTATACTCGACACGTAACTTCTCATCCTTGAAGTAGTAGTTGGCCTTCGATGTTATATTACACTTGTAGTAACGCGTCGTGTTCTCGAACTTCGCGGCACGATGATGCACAATCTTCGAGTTGACCTCTTTTATTCGTCCCTGGGCATCATAGCTAAAATTATGTTCCCATGAGTAGTTACGTCCGTCAATGGTATTTGTTGTCTTCACCTGCGACACCATTCTGCGCCCCGGCACAGGCTCATATGGGGTAACCGCTGTATCGGGATTATAGTCATCACTATCGTTGCATGCCACCATAGCTACTGTCATTAATGACAGGAATATGAACTTGAAAAGGTTTTTCATGATATTTTGTTTTTCATACAGACGCGAAGATATAGCAAATCTTCTGCATACACAATATTTTTAGATTTATTAAATCCCTACGATTTAACGGCAAAGAGCATTTGCATCCCTTTACCGTCAACCCTCAAGGCCCTGATTTTGTTAATTGCCTTATAAAACAGAACAGTCATGGCATTCATAGATTATTACAAGGTATTAGGTGTCGGTAACAACGCGACACAGAGCGAAATAAAGAAAGCATACCACAAGCTCACTAAAATCTATCACCCGGACAAGAACGAGAACTCCGCCGAAGCTAACGAGAGGTATCAGGAGATTAATGAGGCATATCATGTGCTCAACGACCCCGAGAAGCGCAAGAAATATGACACGTACGGCGAGCATTGGAGGAATGCCGATGAGTTCGAGGCTCAGCGACGTGAGTACAGGAGTTCTGACGGTGGGTTCGACTTCGGAGGCTTCGGCGGATTCGGCGACTTCAGCCATGGCAGCAGCAACAGCAGCGGTTTCAGCGACTTCTTCGAGGAGCTTTTCGGAGGCAGAGCGTTCCGTTCCGGCAGAGAAAGAAAAGGAGAGGACATTCAGGCAACGATGAGCATTCCACTCCGCGATGCGGCAACGACCCACAAGCAGACATTCAGCATAAACGGGGAGAGCATACGCATAACCGTACCCGCGGGCATAGCCGACGGACAGAAGATACGTCTCAAGGGACGCGGGAACGCGTCTATGGGCAATGGAGAGCGAGGAGACCTTTACATCACGTTCCGCATTGAGCCCGACCCGACATTCACACGCAGAGGCAACGACCTGTATGTCACCGTCAAAAGCGACATGT
Source organism: Bacteroidaceae bacterium (assembly GCA_017536695.1). Taxonomy (GTDB): domain Bacteria; phylum Bacteroidota; class Bacteroidia; order Bacteroidales; family Bacteroidaceae; genus HGM04593. The sequence goes on from JAFXGX010000095.1 coordinate 9,920, forward strand.
ACACGATGATTCTTGGCGGAGATATTGTATTGCCTACACTCCGGGGAAATGTAAAGATGAGCATCAGACCAGGCACACAGCCCGACAGCACACTGCGTCTGCGTGGCAAGGGATTCCCCGTATACAAGAAAGAGGGCTCGTTTGGAGACCTCTTTGTAACGTTAAAGGTTGAACTGCCCTCACTCAACGAGAAACAGAAGGAGATGCTGCGCAGGATAAAAGAGGAAAGTTAGCTATTCTCAATTATAAAGCACGACAAAGCCATTGAGGTAGAGCGCGAAGAGCAGCCAGAGCAGATAAGGGATATTCAGGTAGGCCACAAGATGCCTCTGCATGTAAGCAATGGCCATATACATGAGCACAGCCACAAAAAGCAGGGTAAGCACCACAAGGGCAACCACAGGAGCCTGCATGCCGAAGAATGTCACGCTCCACAACAGGTTAAGCCCCAACTGCACGAAAAAGAGGAATATAGTGAGCCAGGTGTAAATGGAGCGCATGTTCCATATAATGCCAGCCGATATACCCATGAGCAGATAAAGCACCGGCCACACTATGGCAAAGACAATGCCCGGAGGGTTCAGGGGCGACTTGACAAGGGAGGGATACCACTCTTGCATGGAGGGTCCCTGAATCATGCTTGAGAGATAGCCTACGGCGAATGATATCACCACAAACGACAGTATCGGAAGAAAACGTTTCATGACAGCTGTTTTTATATGACACAACACCGCATGACGGAACATGCGGTCATATATACAAACACAGCTGAACGGATTATGTTCGTGGGAAATCAGGAGAAGAGGATTCCTGCGCCCTCGTACACCACAATACCCAAAGCGGCAAAGCCATATATGAGTTTTATTCCTGTGGTAAGTATGAACGAGAGGAAAGAGTAACAGGCAACCTTGAAGGCACTGTCCGACGGAGTACCTGCCATTTTCTCGCCCACATAGGCCCCGATGAACGGGCCAATGATTACAGCAAGGAACAGACCGAAGAAACTGATGACAAGCCCTACAATCATTCCAATTGTCGCACCCCTGACACCGGCCTTGCTGCCACCCGAGTGCTTGGTAAACCACACAGGCGCCACAAAGTCAAGCACCGTAACCACTACTGCTATAAGCAATGAGATAAGGACCAAAGAGAGTGCAGGGTATGTCGGAGCCAGCCCCGGGCATAGCACAAGAAGCAGAAGCCCGACAAAACTTACCGGCGGACCGGGAAGGCCCGGAGCCACGGCGCCTATCACGCCGACAAGGCACATCACAAGCGCCAATGATAGCAGTATAATATCCAGCAGCATGAAATCACGTAATATATATCATTCAGCCTTTTCTTCGGTCTTTCTCTTTTCGCGTTCCTTGATAACCTCGTTTATCTGCGAGTCGGAATAGTAAGGAACCTTGCCCGACGGCACATACTTGCTCGATGACGAGAGGTGCGTATCCTGGTCATCGAAGAAGATGTGTGCTCCGAAGGCCTTGAGCAGTTCATCCTTGCGTAACCCACCGAGGAAATAGGCCTCATCGACATATACGCCCCACTTGCGCAAGGTCTTTATAACGCGGAAGTGCGAAGGGAGGCTGCGCGAAGTGACAATAGCCAGACGCAGGGGAGAGAGTTCGATGGATGTGGGCAGACACTCCTGTATCTGTGACAGTTTCTTGAGCAGATTGGCAAACGGGCCCTCCTTCAAAGGGACATCGGCATTCTCCTTCTCGTACTTGTAGAACGCATCGATACCCTCCTCCTTGAAACGGCACTCCGACTCATCGGAAAAGATGACCGCATCGGCATCAAAGGCAATCTTCACACGGCTGTCCTCGGGGTTGAAGTCCGTAGGCGGTGCATAGATGAGCGCAGAGGCACAGATGCCCGAATCCATCACACGCTGCACATCGCCTTCATCCTTGGAGAGGAAAAGGTCAATGGAGAACGCCTTGAGATATTTCGACAATGACTCGCCACCCGACAGGGCCACGCGGGTAATGTCAAGGCCATACATGTCGAGCGACTTGAGCATGCGCATGCCTGTCTCGGGGCTGTTGCGCGACATGACCACAACCTCTACAATAGGGCGGTTCGCCTGTTTATTAAGTTCAAGAAGGCTCTTTACAAGATAGAATGCCGTACCGCGCTCAAGAGGTTCATCCTCATGCTCCTCCTGATACTTGCGGTATTTAGCGACACCATACTTCTCAAAAATCTCATTCTCAGCCTCAAGGTCAAAAAGCGCACGCGAAGAGACACCGATGACCAGACGTCCGTCCAAATTCTCCATTATATCAAATCTCTTATAATTCTACCATTTCAGATAATAATGCAAAATTAGCGCAATAATGTGCATTTATCAATAAAAACGGTTAAAATTATTGCTGCAAGGGAAGAAAGAGAAGAGAAGATGAAGATTTTTGACTACCTTCGTACACAAAGAGAGATTACAATGATAAAGGATATAGTTTTTGATTTTGGAGGAGTACTGACCACCATAGATACGGAAAGAGCTCTCGCAAAGTTCCGCGACCTAGGTGTGGAACAGCCCGAGCAATTTATAAACTCATACTGCCAGAAAGGTCCTTTCTTTGAGTTGGAGAACGGCGACATTGACGCAGACATGTTCTGCCGCAAACTGAGCGAGATATGCGGCAGGGATATTACCTACAAGCAAGCCCAGGAGGCTTGGTTGGGATTTCTTGTAGAAATACACGAAGAGTGGCTCGAATGGCTTCAGCCCCTGCGCGGCAGGTACCGTCTGTCCGTCTTGAGCAACACGAACCCGTTCATACAGGGCTGGGCACAGACAAAGGGGTTCACCTCTTGCGGCAACTCCCTTGCCGACTACTTTGACGCCCAATTCTTCAGTTACCGCATGCACTGTTCCAAGCCGAGCGAGGAGATATACCGCAAGATGCTCGCCCAAGGCAAGATGAAGGCCGAAGAGACGCTCTTTGTCGATGACGGCCAAAAGAACATCAACGCCGCAGCCAAGGTCGGAATCAAGACCCTGAAGGTTGAGAACGGCGAGGATTGGCGCCATGCGCTTGAGGATTTACTGGAAAGAGAGGGATAACGGTAATATCGGAAAACCGCAAGAAGCACCGCATCACTTGCGCCCGAGCATATATAGCCCGGAGAGTATGAGCAGCGCACCGATGATTGCGAGCCATGTGACACGTTCGCCAAGAACAAGTGCCGAGGTCGTTATCGCAACCACCGGATTAAGATAAAGCAGGTTGGTAGCACTTACAGAGCCTATCTTCCCGAGGCACCAGTTCCAACCAAGGAAACAGAGCATTGAGGCTACGCAACCGAGGAAGAGTATATTACCCCATACCATTGCACCGCCATCTGCAAGCAACCTCACATTTACACCATTGACACAGAGCAATGGCAAGATTGTCAGAAGCCCGTATCCGAACACTTTGCGGGTTATGAGCATGTTGCTGTACTTATCCTGCAACCTTTTTATTATAAGCGTATAAAGCGCCCAGCATAGGCATGCTGCAAGAGCCAGTATATCGCCCAGCGGAGAGAGTTTGAGAATAAAATTCCCGTTGAACACCACCAGCGCCATGCCCGCAAATGCGAGCAGAGAGGCGAACACCCCTTTCCTGTCCATGCGCTCGCCGGGATAGAAACGGCCTACGACAAGAGCGGTAATCAATGGAGTAAGGCAGACAATGAGCGATACATTCGAGCAGTAGCCGTATGCGAGAGCATAGTTCTCAGTAATAAAATAGAGCGAGCCGCCGGTAAGCCCAAGCGCAACGGCCATAAGTTCATCCCTCCAGTTGCTGAGCCATAGCCTCTTTCCCGCAAAAGGAAGTATTAGCAGATAGGCAAGCACGAAACGGAAAAGGAATATCTCATCGGGGCGCAGACCGGCATTTATGAGCAGTTTGGTCTGTACGAAGGTACAGCCCCATATTACGACAATGAGAAATGCCGTAACATAAACGGTTATTCCGGGAGTATTCTTTTCCATAAGATTAATATAACGGGTTCCCCTAAAACTCATTCACTTGTACAAACGCAGTTTCAGGGGAACTCATATGACAGTCACTTTCTTCGATGACAGTTGCCTTATAGGCACACACTTACTTCTTGAGCCCCATTGCTGCTGAGAGCTCCGATGCACGTTGCAGGGCAAGATGTATGTTGTTGCAAACATTCTCCTTGCCGACAAGCTCTACGAGACCTGCCTTCTGAAGCGACTTCTCTACATTGTCATGTACACCCGAGAGGATGACAGCCCTACCCTCTTTCTTCGATGCGTTGATGAATATCTCGAGGTTATGCAAGCCTGTCGCGTCAATGAATGTAACCTTACGCATACGGACTACACGAATAGGCATTGCATCAGTGTTACGTGTAAGTTCATCGAACTTGTTGGCAATGCCGAAGAAGAACGGGCCCTCAATCTCATACACCTCGGTTCCGGCAGGAATTGAAAGCACCTCATCGTTCTCACCGTCATGGTGCACCTCCATTTCATCACGCACGACTGATATGTGGGCACTCTCCATGGCACGCTTCATGAAGAGAACGATTGCCATGACAAGACCCACCTCGATAGCAAGTGTAAGGTCGAAGAAGACCGTAAGCAGCAGTGTTACAAAGAGTACGCCGGTACCCGACATAGAGCTCTTGCACATAGAGACGATCGTTCTCCAGCCGCTCATGTTGTACGACACCATGACAAGCACACCTGCCAGACATGGCATTGGGATGAGCTCCACGAGTCCGCCGAGGAAAAGGAGTACGAGCAACAGCACAAGTGTGTGCACTACACCCGCAACAGGAGTCTTGCCGCCATTGTTGATGTTCGCCATTGTACGGGCTATTGCACCGGTAGCGGGAATACCGCCGAAGAAAGGCACCACAACATTGGCTATACCCTGGTCAATGAGCTCTGTGTTCGAATTATGACGGTCACCGATGACACCGTCGGCAACCATTGCCGAAAGCAGTGACTCGATGGCACCCAACATTGCTATGGTAAATGCCACAGGGGCAAGGGCCTGCACTGTAGCCCACAAGGAGACACCCTCCTGAAGAGAAGGAACGACAAATGGAGGCAGACCGGAAGGGAGTTCATAGAGGTCGCCGATAGTCTTTATAGAGGTCACCCCTGCATACTCCTTGAGCAGGAAAGCAGCGACAGTCATCACCACAATGGCAAGGAGCGAACCGGGAATCTTTTTCGAGAACTTGGGAGTAAGCGCAATGAGCAGCACGCTGAGTATACCCATGCCTGTGCTCCAAGGGTCGATGTCGGATGCATGGTCGAAGTAACATAGCCACTTGTCGATGAAGTTTGCAGGCACATTCTCGATACCGAGACCGAAGAGGTCATTCATCTGTGTCGAGAAGATTGTGATTGCAATACCGCCTGTAAAACCGACAATAATCGGATAAGGCATGAACTTGATTACCGCGCCCATGTGGCAGAGACCCATGATTATGAGTATGATACCCGCCATGACGGTAGCAATGGCAAGACCTCCGATCCCGAACTGCTGTATGACACCATACACGATAACAATGAAAGCACCTGTGGGACCACCTATCTGCACCTTTGAACCGCCGAATAGC
>JAFXGX010000010.1 GCA_017536695.1 Bacteroidaceae bacterium
ACATAGGCCTATGCTCGCCGAGTCTGCACGCTGCGTTTTAAATCCCTTTGTAGGGAGATCTGAGTCACAGAAAGTCTTCAAATACATCCTGATTATTTTTGAGTTTGACGAAGTAAATACCATACTGATGTAGTATAGAAGTTGCGTAGATATGGAATACTGGCAAAGAAAGTCCATTGACGGCGAGGACTTATGTGAAACTTTTGTTTGTAGTGTGGGTTGATGAGCCAAAGGGTGCTCTTGCAAATGTTATAACCGACCTCGGAAACTAATTGCTCAAAGCCCTCTACAGTCATCCGCGAGACTCGTATGCTCATCAATTCGCCAATTTTACTTGTCGTGGCTCCGCTTGTCTTCAACAGGACTTTGTAGAGCGGCTTTGGCAGCAGATGAATGAAAGGAAGTTTGGAGGCCGGACCAACGCTTATTTGCTGATGACCGCCAAATGGGTTTTGCCAGGCAGGAAAACCAAAGAAAGCGATGCCATCTTGTTTGAAGAAGTGTTTGATGTGAAGAAGAAAATCTCGTTTGTTGGATGGTTCAATGTGCTCTATCACATCATGAACAAGTATGAGGTCGTAGCGTTCATCCTCCGTCTTAGGCTCTTCTGTAAGGAGAAAATCTTGACAAATAAACGTGCCTTGCTGATGGCATTCTGTGAAGAAAGTCTGTGCTTCAATGATTCGACTTTGACAGATGTCTATTCCAGTCACTTGACAACCCTTTTCTGCGAAGGGAAGCAGATTGCCGCCCTCGCCACAGCCAATTTCCAACACACGGGTGTCTGGCGTTAGCTTGATATATGTATTTAGATATTCCATGTAGAATGTCCGGGCTGTGTTTGCCAATTCGCAGAAGTATTGTCTACGGTTCAAATGTCGCTGCTGCATCGTATTTTCTTGTTTTGGTTTTCTATAGGGATAGATACCACAAGCGGGGAAAAGACTGCATGATTTCGGAAGGTAAATTACCATGTGATGCGGATTCCTATTGGCAAGGAGAATGTGAATGGGTGTTCTGTGCGGTAGGTCTCGATGTTGCTGTCCGTCGGGATGTAGTATTGCAGACTTGGCTCTGCAAAGAAGCCAATGTTAGGCATAAGGATATATTGTAAGCCAAGACCAGCACCTATCGACCACTGCAACGGAGCATGAAGAATGGACTTCTCTTCCAGTTCTTTCATTCCATTAACTAAATAGCTTTTACTGAGTTGAGCATTAACAGGTATCTCCAACTTCGCGCCAAGACTTCCGTATAGGTTCCAACTTCTTACATTAATTATATTATAAGTACCCTTCAGAGGTATGCCAAGGTAATGGATAGCCTGCTCCTCACGGATGGCGTTCCCATCTGTGCCTATCTCGGATTCTGACTTTAGACGGCTATAACTCAATCCTGTCTCTAAACCAAAGTGGTTATTCAGTTTGTACTTCAATGCCAACGAGAAGGTGATGGGCATATAGTGATGAGTCGTGCGTTCTATCTTGTCCGCATCGGGCCGTGCTGCGTTGTTTTGGGCTATCTTCAGCAAGATTTGGTACGTCTTATAGTCGATGTCAAGGGTTCCGCTCTGTAATGCCTCGGCATAGTCGTTCCATTTGTCGAAGAAGCGGATAGGTGGAACTTCGCTTGTTTCATCCGTCATCTCCGTTTCTGTGAAAATAAATGGACGGTTAGCATTCTGTTCACCCATACTACCTATGTATGCTAGATCTACAGACCACTTCTGCCTATCCTTAATCTCTGTGGACTTTTCCGGAAACAGGTCTGCTATATTTAGATCTTTGTCTGGGCGCAAGTCGGGCAGTGACTTGTTGTTGTGTAAGATGGTCGTCGTGTCGGTACTCTCTTTTTCTTCGTCAGTATAATGGAGCGTATCAGCAGAAGCAAGACTATCTACAGGAACATCTTTGACAGGAGCAAAGGCTATTTGCTGTATAGCAATCGTTGGAATTGCTGGAGTTCTTTGCTCGATTGTCAGACTTCCTTCATCATCATGCTTTGTATCAGGCATAGTCTGTTCTTGTTTTGTTACTATAGGTTGCGGCACGTCAGTGGCCTTTCTCGTTTTGTAAAGATATATGGCCAAAGGCAACAGAAGTGGCATGAGCCACAACAGCCAATACTTTGCAAGTGTCTTCTGCAACATTTTCTTTGCCCTTGACAGTTGTGACGATGAAGAATGGGCAGCAATTCCAAGGATTTCGGCGATTTCCTTATGCGACATTCCTTGAATGACTGCCAACTTGAACACCTGTCCATAGCCGTTGGGCAGCGCATCTACAGCCGTCATCAGTTCTTCCATAGTTGGTAACGGCTTGTCATCTGTTGGAATAGATTCTTGTGGAAGTTCTTCTTCTGAGAGAGTGGAAAGCGAAAGCATTGCGGGATCGTGATGCCGCTGCATATAGCGTCGGGCAACATTGGTTGTAATACTTGTCAGCCATGCCTCAAAACGTTGTGGATTATGCAGTTGGTCCATCTTGGCAAAGGCCAGCAGAAATGCATCATGTGCTAATTCCTCCGCTACTTGACGATTGCCCACGATACGTTGGCATATCCCCGTCATACGTCGGTGATACGCCCTATATAGGCTTCCAAGAGCAATCTCATCGCCCTGTCGCCCTTGCTCTATGAGTTGTTCTATGTCCATTGAAAAGACTCTGCTTCTACTGACATAGATGCAACTTTCCCAAAAAGACTGCATGGTAATTGCAACTTTTTTACCTAATGGGCATACTACAAGAATCTATACATGCAAAATGGTAGATTCTTGTTGATGACGGCGAGGAAATGCCAACGTTCAGTAACGTATGCTTTAGTTTTTTCTTGCGAATAGCAGAAATAATTTGGTTGGCAACTTTATCAACGGGCATCACCCAAAACAGACCTTCGCCTTTTGCCATAGCCGTATCAACGAGACCAGGACGAATATCAGTAACTATTATCCGACCACCACTATTGAAAGCTTTTTACGTAAAGCTTCCATATAGTTGATTTGATAAGCTTTTGTCGCACTATAGGCAGGTGCCATAGGTTCCTCGCGTAGTCCGCCAGCCGCGAGTTGTAATATTGACGGTGCCGGTGTTTTTGGAGTTACTTCTGCTGGAAAGTTCTATAGAAAGCTCAATGGTGAAATAGTGTGGAGAATTAAAACAATACATAAAGTAAACTTTCACGCTCTTGCACATCAACTTTTTAACAGAACAATCCCCGTTAGAGCATCTTTTCTAACGGGGATTGCCTTATCAGCTATTGCGCACCTCTTCAATCTCCTCGGGTGACATCGGCTTGTACTTGCCCAAGCGGCGTGCACCGTCATTGAGAATGAGCCAATCCTCCTCGCCGCGCATACCGCCGAAGTTCTTCCATGCCTCAAGCTTGTCGTAGCAGATGAAGTCTGTGAACTGTTTCTCGGCACGCCATTTGTCGATAAGGTCGGGGATGAAGTATATTCCCGGCTCTACAGTGAACACGAATCCCGGCTCAAGAGCCCTGGCAAGACGCAGCGACTTCCAACCGAAGAGAGTACTCTTTGTACGGCCCTCTTCATAGCCAACATTCACCTCGCCCAGGTTCTCCATGTCATGGACATCGAGACCCATCATGTGACCCAATCCGTGGGGCATGAACATACATGTTGCACCCTTAACGGTAGCCTCGACAGGGTCACCCTTCATGAGACCGAGGTCAATCATTCCCTTGGCAATCTCGGTAAGCACAAGTTTGTGTACCTCGCGATACTCGATGCCCGGACGCAGGTTATCTGTCGCTGTCAGGTGGGCACGGCGAAGGATGTTACATACTGTACGCTGCTGCTCGGTAAAGTGTGTACCGACAGGCATTGTCGTGGTAAGGTCACCGGCATAGTGCATGGCATTCTCGCAACCGCTGTCGAGCAACAGCATCTGACCCTCTCTCAAAGGAGCTGTACCATAAGCATGATTGTGAAGAGTCTGTCCGTTTATGGTAGCAATAATGGGGAACGAGAGACCGAAGTTATGTTTCTGCGCCTCGGCCTGTACGACAGCGACAATCTCGGCCTCTGTCGTGCCCGGACGTACGGCACGCATGGCTGCGCAGTGCATGTCGACAGACACATTGACAGCCTCTTCAATCTGCGCAATCTCCTCTTCGCTCTTGTAGTTACGCTGCGCAACCACAGCCTTGATGAACTTGAGTGAAGCCTTCGCCTCCTGCTCGGCGGGGTTGATGCCCAACAGTTCCTGAAGCCACACCTGGTGCTCGCCGCGATAAGGAGGCAGGAAATGAATCTCCTGACCCTTCGCCTGCGCATTCTTCACGTATGTGGCGAAGTCGGCAAACGGACGTGTCTCCTCAATGCCCACACGCTCGCTCTTCTCCTTGATGGTAGGCTGTACGCCTGTCCACACGATAGAGTCGATAGTAAGCTCATCGCCGAAGATAATCTCCTTGTCGTTGTCCACGTCAATCACTGCAGCGAGCCCCTCATAGTCCGATGCAAAATAGTACAGGAACGTAGAGTCCTGACGGAAGTGATATGCATTGTCGGCATAGTTCATACCTGTGAAATTGTTGCCTAGGAAAATCAACAATCCACTACCCATTCTCTCTTTCAGCACCTTGCGGCGCGCGATATAAGTCTCTTTGGAAAACATAATTATAAGTTTTTGTTGTTGTGTCATATATTTATTGATGCTTTAGATTCTTCACTACGTTCAGAATGACAAATCCACGTAAAACCTAATGGTTATGAATGGTTCGTTACTGTCATTTTCCGGGCAAAGCCCTCAACAACACGTCTGAGTGAAACGAAGAATCTCTAACACATGTTCTTATCTCTTTATTACTGCCCTTAATACAAACCATATGTGCCGTCCGATAGTAGGCAGCAGGCCATAATGGTTGCTCATTACCTTGAAACGCTCAATGAGCGACGCGCGATGATGTTTCAAAGATAATCCATTCTGCAGATAATTCACAACTACCGCATCAATTTTAACCAGCCTTGTCGATGCTTTCATAACCTTGATGCACCAGTCGACATCGGATGAGAGGCGATACTTGAGGTCATACATGGGGGCAATGTCCCTGCGGGCATAGAATGCCTGGTGACACACAAGCATGCCATCCTTGAAGCTGCGCCAATTGAGTTTCTCAGGAGCCTTAAGGCGTCGCATGCGTACGAACTCACGTGCCTCGTTGACCTCGGCCGTCTCGCCGTAGAGTACATGCGGCAGTTCACTCTCCCCCGCGACCGTGTCAACAATCTTCTGCAATGTATCGGGCGAGTAGAAGGCATCGCCGGCATTCAGGAAGCATAGATAGTCGCCCGTTGCAAGGGCAATACCCTTGTTCATGGCATCATATATACCCTTGTCGCGCTCGCTGACAATATGCGCGAACCCGATACCGCTTGCCTTGGCCTTCTCAACGGTATCATCCTTGGAACCACCGTCAATGAGCAGATACTCGTAGTTGGTATATGTCTGCGACAGCACACTCTCAAGAGTATGCCCGATAACATCGCCCGCATTGTAAGTGACGGTTATTATGGAAAATTTAGGTTGCAGAGCCATTATCCTTTTACTTTTATATATATAATCGCACATACCAGCAGTACAATCACAGCACCCACCACGATAGACATATAAAGCGACCATGCATGGCTTGTCTCCATGAGTTCATCCACACACTTGAATTCGATCGTATGCTCGCCGGCGGGCAAAGGCAACGCACGCAACACATAGTTAGCCCTGATTGGAGTGACCTCCTCGCCGTCAATGTATGCTTTCCATGTCTTGTAGTAAACCTCGGAGAAAAGGGCCATCTTCGGTGCCTCGCTGCTGCTCCTGTATATTATGTTGCCGGGATTGCGGTACTCAAGAAGTTCAATGGTTCCCGGAGCTGCATTGCTGTACTGGGCAGGATTATCCACCTTGCCCTCCCAGCACCTGTCGATAATCGCGGTTCTCTTCTCCACATTGTCAAGCGCTGCCATCTCCTCATCGGGGGAGCCTACCCACTTGATGTCATCCACCAGCCAGCAGTGTCCGAACGCCTCGCGGTTGAGTACGACATCCTTGGCCGACGTTCCCTGGATAAAATACTTGGTGTTCAGCATATCAAGAACTCCCTTGTTGCCCTTGCCTATCTGGTGTTCGATGAGGTCCTGATAACGGGCAAGCTTGGCCGGGCTGTAACCGCCGACAGAGTTATGATAGCACGATGTGAACGATTGGTTGAACACGCTGCCTCGGGTATAATCGAGCACCCTGTAATGGTTGCCGTCCTCGATTGAATGTATAAGTTTGTCGGCCTCGGTAATCTGTATCTCTGTAGTCTTCTTCTTCTCGATGAAATGGCTGTCATTTACAAAGCGTTTGCATACGGGCCACATGTCGAACAGGAAGAGAGCACCGAGAATGAGCACGAAATGCCACTGCTTCATGTTTTTCAGGAATGCAGAAAGATACATGAGCACCGCTGTTGCGGCAATGAAGCCGAACGAACGCCATGCATCACTCGACAGCATTGACTGACGCTCGGCAATGAGCGCATCGTAGAGTTCGGGTATATCGGCGAACTGGGCATCGGTAACAGCAGTGAAGTCAAACAGCGCACTGCCGAAGAGAGCAAGGATAAGCGTCACTCCACCTACAACGCCGAATGCGATATACAAACCGTTCAAGGCAGCATCTTTCTCGCCCGAGGCAAGCATATCCATGAACCTCTTGACTGCGATGAGTGCAAGCGCCGAGAGTGTAAGCGTAGTGATTACCAAAGCCTGGGATGGTGCCCTGAACTTGTTGTAGAGAGGAAGATACTCAAAGAGGAAGTTGTTCACGCTCTCGAGATTGCTTCCCCAGGCAAGCACAAGCGAGAAGAGGGTCGCGGCGAGCAGCCACCACTTCTCGGGGCCGCGCACGATGATGAGTCCAAGCACAAAAAGGAAGCATACTATTGCACCTGCGTATACAGGGCCCGATGTTCCGAACTGTGCCTGCGGGCCCCAATATGTGGGAGCACGCATAGCCATCTCGGAAGCCTCTCTCCTTATTTTGCTCTTATTGTTGCTCACATAGTTCATAATCTCATCCTCTGTCGCATTGGGGTAGGCATTCTGCACGGCCTCGACATAGTTCATTGTAACGGAATACTCGGCATAAGGATAATATGCCTTGTAGAACCCGCTGTTCTTGTCTACTTTGTACGATGATGCCGCTCCGTAGATGTTCGGCACAAGCAGGGTAAGACTCTCCAACTTGCCATAGCTCCATCGGAACGCATACTCGGTGTCAAGGCTGCTGGACTTGCTGCCGTCGGCAGAGGTCAGCTCCGAGCCGCCTCGCATAGACTCCTTCGAGTAGTCGGCTGTAGGCAACAGTATGCCCACGGCAGGGGCCACTGACAGCACAGCCACGACAGCGAGCAGCGCCGTTGCCTTGCAGTAATAAGGCAACCACTTATCCCTGACTGCATATACAAGATACACAACAGCCATTATTGCCGCAATGATAGCTGTATAGTAGCTCATCTGCTGATGACTCCAGAAGATATTCAGGCCGGCGAAGATGAGTGTCACAAGCGCACCAAGCAGCAGCTTTCTCCTGTACATCATCACAATACCGCCCACAAGCGGAGCCATTGTAGCGATAACAAGACTCTTGTTCATGTGCCCGGCGCCAATTATTATAAAATTGTACGACCCGAGTGTGTACACTATCGCACCTGCGATGCTGAGCCAAGGCTTGCACCCAAGCGCAAGGAACAGTATGTAGCAGCCTATGAAGGTCGCGAATATGCAGCCGATATGACGGCGCGATGCACCGAAAACGCTAAGGGTGATTACATCGGCAGCCGGCTTGAACACATTTGCAGGCTGCGGCGAATATGTGAAGTTGCATGGCATTCCCGAGAACATCGAGTTCGACCAGTAAGAGTACTCACCTGTCTCTTCGTGGTACTCCTTCGCATCCTTGCCCCAGTTCATAGAGCCAATGGCATCGTCCTGCATTATATCCTTTCCCTGAAGCACAGGACTGAAGTAAACCAATGTCAGCACAAGAAAAACAAGCACTGCTACAACATGCGGCAATGCCGCTTTCCAATTAAAATTCTTCATATCATCAATCATTTTCTTTTTCCGTCGATAATCCCTTTCAGCAGATTATACATGTTCTCTTCGTACTTTTCAACAGTATAATTCACGCTTATATCCTTGTAAGCCTCCCAAGCCCTCTGCCCAAACTCCTTGAGCGGGAGCTTGTCCACGTCAAGCAGAGCCTGTTCAAAGGCATCGTAGGTCATCTCATCCACAACTGTTCCGTAACCGTCAATATCGATACCCGTGGCCCTGCTGCACACCGGCAGAAGAGCCCCGTTGCCCAAGACATTGAGCACTGCCACAGCACCGCCTTCGGAAACGGAAGGGTTAAGCAGAACACCGCACTGCGACAGGATGTGCGCAAACTCCTGCGACTCAATATCCACGAAGCCATGCATGACAATATTTCCGTTTGCCTTGATTATGGGCATATAATATTCCCTGAAAGCACTCTCTTGCCTACTGCCGCCGCATATGTGGAGTGTAAACTCGGGATGAGCCACAACAAAATCAATGGCAATGTCAAGCCCCTTATGCAGCATTCCCGAACTGCCGAACCATAGGATATTTCTACGGCACAACGAGAAATCTTTCTCCTTGGCAGGCTCGGCAACCTTAAAATAGAATGCAGGTAACCGATTGTAGCGTCCGCCGCACGACTCCTCAGCAAGAAACTGCCTGTAGACATACTCGTTGCCAAGGCATATCACAGCATCGCTGAAATGTGCCTCGTAGTAATTCCTGGGGTCGCCAGGCATATATCGGTTGGAGCCGAGCATCCACCGTCCGTGCCTTCTGTGGAAATCAAGGTTGCGTATGGAGGTATGCCTGTAGTTGAAACATGTCTCGGCACCCACTGAGTAGAAAATCCGTAGCGGCTCGGGCTTGCCGTCGGAGCCGAACGAGCCCATGAATGCATTGCCGTTTATCCCGAACACAACCTCATAGGGCGAATAGTCGATACCCGTTTTCGTGCGCGAAGAGCAGTCGACACTGTAGCCAAGGCGGTCGAAGCACCTTGCCACCACATGACACTCAGTCAAGTTGGAATGGTGCTTCGGCAACTCTTTGCCTGTAAAAGCCTCGGGCAGATGACACATTAGCACGCGCTTGCCACGTCCCCTGCCGAACACATCCTTCACAAGCCTGTCACTCGAAAAGAGGCGTTGCACCCAAGAGATAATTCTCTCTCCCATGCGGCGTTTGGCAATGGGCCATATTCGTGATATTTCGGAAAAACTCGGTTTCATAGGCACACATTACAAATTCCGGTAGACATCGCATGTCTGTTCAACCATACGTTCTATTGAAAAATCCTTGCTGCGCTCAATCCCCTTACGGCCCAGTTCCGTGCGCAATGTCTGACTGACAAGCAGCTCTTTCAGTGTGTCCAGCATCGACTGCGCATCATTTGGATTGAAGAACATTGCCGCATCGCCGGCTACCTCGGGGAAGGAGCTTGCGTTGCTCAGGCATACGGGACATCCGTTGGCAAAGGCCTCGAGGATGGGAATACCGAAACCCTCGTAATGCGACGGGAACACGAAGCAGAGTGCATGACGGTAGAGCGATGCCATCTGCGCATCGTTGGCGGCTATGTGGACAAGCCTGTCAGTAATGCTCCACTTGTCGAAAAGTTTCAGTTCCGATGCACTGAAAGGCGAGCCCGTGCAGACAACCTTCAGGTTCGGGTCAAGATTGAATATCGAACGGATTGCCGAAAGCCAAGGAAGGAAATTCTTATATCCTTTGCGCTCACCTACATAAAGCACATAACGGTCGAACAGTTGCGGGGCCGGCTCCGCTATCGGGCGGTAGCCATGATGCACAACGCTTATTTTTGACGGGTCGGTACCGAGCAGCTCTATTATATCGCGCTTGGTGTTCTCGCTGACTGCTATTATGTGGTCGGCCTCGGCAATGAGACGTTTCTTGTGCGGAATGGTACGGTCATAGATGAGCACATCCTGCGGATAGCGCTCAAAGGTCATGTCATGCACTGTAAGCACGAAGGGTTTACCACTCCTCTTTACCGACTTAAGGAAATATGGATTGAAATATGTAGGGTGGAATATGTCATAGTTCCCGAACCTGATTGCCTTCCAGGCGATATGCTTGTTCACGAGCATATATACCTGACGTCGGAAACGGTAATTATCGGGGAAAGTTATCTTTTCATATTCCTGACCATAGGTCTTTGTAACATAATGGTTCTCGCAGTAGCGCATGGGCACCTCGGCCACAAACTCCCCCTTCGGAAGATTGTACATGAGGTCGGCAAAATATCGTGTGACACCGCCGAAACGCTGTAGCGTAAACATCTGGTTATCGAAGAGAATCTTTTTCATCACTCGCTTTTTTACGTTTGAACAAGAAATCGATTATCTCATACAGCTCCTTGCTGCGCATGAGAGCCGATGCCGACACATAGAGCAGCGCGGCAACAGCGATGCGGCTGAGCA
Organism: Bacteroidaceae bacterium; assembly: GCA_017536695.1. Lineage (GTDB taxonomy): Bacteria > Bacteroidota > Bacteroidia > Bacteroidales > Bacteroidaceae > HGM04593. The sequence goes on from JAFXGX010000010.1 coordinate 10,552, forward strand.
GCAGAATCAGCCGGTCTTCAATTCCGACAGTAAGGAAATAGGAGGCAAACATCGTTGCTGCGGCAAGCAACATATAAGGCACCACATCGAGCAGGAACATCACAAGCGTCACTGCAATCTCCTTGCTTGCGAAATAGCGCCATACAAAGAGCCAGCAGGCATTGAACACACAATAGCTCATAAGCATGCATGGTATACCGTACGGATAGACCATGAGCAGGATTGCGAGCATGAGCATTCCCTGCACTATCGTGCACCACATGAAGATGCGGGAACGTCCGCAGCTTATCAGCAGATTGGTCAACAGCGACTGTACCGGCATGAAGGCTCCCCACACGGCAAGTATGCGAAGCATCTCGGCACTCTCAATCCATTTGTCCGTAATTACAATGCAGATGAGCTCCGGAGCTACAAGCGAGAGGCCGAACAGCGCAGGAAAAGAGACAAAAGCCGTAAAGCGCAACATCTTGCGGAACACACGCAATTGCCTTTCGCTGTCATCAACCACTTTGGCAAGTACCGGCTGTGCCACAGCATTCACCATACCGTTGACAACCTCCCCGCCCATATTGAACCACTCGGCGGCCTTTGTGTAGTTGCCCACATCGTCACGTGTGTAGAACTTGCCGAGAATGAATGAGAATATATTCCAGTTGAAACGCTGGAATATGTTTGTTATCATAAGCCGGTAGCTGAACGCGAACAGATACTTCAGCGGAGCGAAACTGACCTTGAGACTTGGACGCCAAGGGGTAAAGTACCAGCAGACAACCGTGCGCACAAGCACATACATTATGCTTTGTGTCGCTATGCCCCAATAGGTGTAGCCGTTCAGAGCCATTATGATACCAACGACACCCGACACCACTATCGACAGGACAAATGAGATAGACCTCTGCTTTACCTTCAGTTCGCGGAACAGATATGCCGACGGGGCAATACCGAAGCCCGCAACTACAAATCCCAAAAAGTTATAGCGCGAGAGTTCAACCAGCACCGGCTGTTTGAAGAAATCTGCAATCAAAGGTGCACAGAGGAACAGTACACCATACATGAACAGCGATATGATGATATTGAACCAGAATACCGCGTTGTAATCATCGTGCGTGACACTCTTGCGATTGGCTAAAGCCGCCACAAAACCGCTGTCCTGAAGAGAACCTGCTATGGCCGAGAATATGGCAAGCATACCAATGGGCCCGTAATCTCCGGGCCCCAGTATGCGCGCCAGATACACGCCGAACAACAGGCTGAACAACTGGCACACAATATTGCTCAAGCCGCCCCAAAAGAACCCTTTTGCGACGGTTTGTTTCAGATTATTGCTATTTGTTGTGCTACCCATTGCCACATCAGTTTCCAGGTACTGCTCCCTTATTCTTTAGCCCAAAGGAACCCCTTCGCATTTCCTGTCATGTCGAGTGTAACGAAACATCTCTGTCAAGTGTGGTTCCATTGAGCTTTTTCGGGCTTTTATAATCCCCTTATTGCACTTATTCTTAAACAATAAGAGATACTTCACTTCGTTCAGTATGACACGAGGCGAATGTATCTCTTACTATGCGCCTACTTTATTTCACTACCCGGTTTTGTAGCGGGAGTGACTGTGAGCAAGGAGAGCTTGCCCTCATTGTCCTCGGCGCTAAGAATCATACCCTCGCTGACAACACCACGCATAGTACGTGGAGGAAGGTTGGCAATGAAACACACCTGCTTGCCGACAAGTTCCTCGGGCTTGAAATGCTTTGCTATACCCGAAATGATTGTACGTGTCTCAAGGCCGTCATCAATCTTGAACTGAAGAAGTTTATCTGCTTTGGGAACCTTTGTACACTCAAGCACGGTACCTACACGCATATCCAGTTTCAAGAAGTCATCGAATGTACACTCAGGGCGCACAGGGTTAGCCTTGTACGAAGCTGCCTCATTCTCTTTCTTGATACGCTCAAGACGGTCGAGCTGCGCCTGGATGACATCGTCCTCAATCTTCTCGAACAGCAGACCTACCTCGCCGAGTTCATGGCCCACAGCAAGCAGTTCTGTACTGCCCAGGCTCGCCCACTCGAACGAAGTGAGGTTGAGCATGCCGCGCAGCTTCTCGCTGCTGAAAGGCAGGAACGGCTCAAACGCAATCGATAGGTTCGCAACAAGCTGCAACGAGAGGTTCAGGATTGTCGCGACACGCTCCATGTCGCTCTTCGCCAGTTTCCAAGGCTCGGTCTCGGCAAGATAACGGTTACCGATGCGTGCAAGCTCCATAGCCTCTTTCTGGGCATCGCGGAACTTGTACTGGTCGAGCAGATGCTCGACCTTGCCCTTTACATCGACGAACTCGGCAACAATGGCCTTGTCGTAATCCGTAAGTTCGCCACATGCAGGAACCTTACCGTCGAAATATTTCTTTGTGAGTACCAGTGCACGGTTCACGAAGTTGCCGTACACCGCAACAAGTTCATTGTTGTTACGTGCCTGGAAGTCCTTCCATGTGAAGTTATTGTCCTTTGTCTCAGGTGCATTGGCTGTAAGCACATAGCGCAGGACATCCTGCTTGCCCGGGAAGTCGACAAGATACTCGTTGAGCCATACTGCCCAGTTGCGCGACGTCGAAATCTTGTCATCCTCAAGGTTCAGGAACTCATTGCTCGGTACATTGTCGGGCATAACATACTTGCCGTGCGCCTTCATCATCACCGGGAAGATGATGCAGTGGAACACAATGTTGTCCTTACCGATGAAGTGTACAAGGCGTGTATCCTCGCTCTGCCACCACTGTTCCCAAGTGCCATGCTTCTCGGGCTCCTTGTCGCACAGTTCCTTTGTGTTTGAGATATATCCGATAGGGGCATCGAACCATACATAAAGCACCTTGCCGTCGGCACCCTCAACGGGCACAGGAATACCCCAATCGAGGTCTCGTGTCATGGCGCGGGGCTGCAGGTCCATGTCGAGCCAGCTCTTGCACTGGCCGTAGACATTCGGACGCCACTCCTTGTGGCTCTCCAGAATCCACTCCTTGAGCCACTGCTGGTACTCGTTGAGCGGAAGATACCAGTTCTTTGTCTCCTTGAGCACAGGAGCCTCACCGGTCTCTTTTGAGCGGGGATTGATGAGTTCTGTGGGCTCAAGCGCACGGCCGCACCCCTCCTCGCACTGGTTTCCATAAGCCTGTTTGTGACAGTAAGGACACTCACCCACGACATCACGGTCAGTAAGGAACTTCTCGTTCTTCACATCGTAGAACTGCTTGGAAGTCTGTTCTACAAGCTTGCCGTCATCGTAGAGCTTGCGGAAGAACTCCGAAGCGAACTTGTGATGTGTAGCTGATGTTGTACGGCTATACACGTCAAAGGAGATACCGAAGCCCTCGAATGACTCCTTGATGATATTATGGTAACGGTCCACCACATCCTGTGGAGTAATGCCTTCCTTGCGGGCGCGCTGTGTGACAGGCACACCATGCTCATCGCTGCCGCCGATGAAGAGAACATCCTCGCCTTTGAGGCGCAGATAACGCACATAAATGTCGGCAGGCACATATACACCTGCAAGATGACCGATGTGGACAGGGCCGTTGGCATAAGGCAGGGCCGATGTCACAAGCGTTCTTTTGAATTTCTTTTCCATTTCAGTTATGTTTTTTGATTATTTATTCATTAAAATTCCAGCAATAATATATCAGTTGACCCAACGCAACCTGTCATGCTGAGCATAGCGAAGCATCTCTGTTTAACCTGATTGAGATCCTTCACATCCGTTCAGGATGACAAATTCAATATGACAATTCTGTGTATAAAAATGATTTTAGTCAACACTTATATCACTTTATCCTTTGCCTTCGGGGCCACAATTTACAAAAGTAGTCATTTTATTTTAAATAACGGGCATGCGCGAAAGAGATATAGTCACAGAAACCGTTTATTTGCTCTTTTTTGTACAATAATGCTGTCAAGACCGTAACTCTCGGCGAAAAATCGTATATTCGCAACTGCATGGAAAATATCATAGCGAAAATAAGGAGTTACTACCCTGTAGGCAATGAAGCCCTGCAGGAAATGCTTGAATCCATGATTCCTATGCGCTGTCCGAAGAACACCAGACTGGTACACTCGGGTACCACCGACAGGAATATATATTTCATTGAGGAAGGTGTTACCCGCTCGATTTTCCACAAGGACGGCACCGACACAACCACATGGTTCAGCCTTGAAGGAGACACCACATTCGGTATGCACTCACTCTACCACAACACCCCTTCGGTAGAGAGCGTCGAAACCTTGACAGATTGCCTGATATACACAATGCCAATCGAGAAGCTGAATGCCCTTTATGAGAAATATATTGACATTGCCAATTGGGGAAGGGTAATTCATCAGGAGTGCAACATCCTGTTGAGCCACCTGTTTGTCGAGAGGCTCCAGTTGCCCCCTAAAGAGCGTTACAGGAAATTCCTTGAACACTACCCCGGACTGTTGAACAGGGTAAAACTGAAGTATGTTGCAGAGTTCTTGGGAATAAGCATCTATACGCTTAGCAGAATAAGAAGCGGGAAATGATTTTTTGCCTAAAAGCAAAGAAATGCACATGCTGCATCCTTATCTTTGCAGCTAAAGAACATGAAGAGATATATACAAATGCAAAAAAACACATTTTCATCGGCAAATTTCGCCGATACAAAGCCGCACTACGAACTGCTTGACGGGTTGCGCGGTGTAGCCGCCATACTGGTACTTTTCTACCACATCTTCGAAGGGTTCTCGTTTGCCGAAGTGACAAACGGCGCAGGAGACGGAATCATACGCACACTGAACCACGGGCACATTGCTGTGGACTTTTTCTTTATCCTTTCGGGATTCGTTATAAGTTATGCCTACGACGACCGTTGGAAAAAGATGAGCACTTGGCAATTCTTCAAGCGCCGACTAATACGTCTTCATCCCATGCTCATTATGGGCGCAATCATCGGTTTCCTGGCTTTCGCATTTGTGGGGTTCGAACGTTGGGACGGCACCACTGCACCCACAGGCTGGGTAATGACAGCGCTGCTGCTTACAATGTTCATGATACCCGCTGTGCCGGGCTTGCCTTATGAGGTACGCGGCAACGGCGAGATGTTCCCGCTCAACGGACCGGGCTGGTCGCTCTTTTTTGAGTACATAGGCAACATACTGTATGCACTGTTCATGCGCCGCATGTCTACAAGAATCCTTACAACATTTACCATTCTACTTGGTATCGCCCATGCATGGTTCTTCATCGGCAATGTATCGGGATATGACATGATTGGCGTAGGCTGGACCATTGATGAAGTGAATTTCTGGGGTGGCCTGGTGCGCATGCTCTTTCCTTTCAGTATGGGAATACTGATTGCCCGCACATTCAAACCCCGTAAAGTGAAAGGAGCATTCTGGATATGCTCTGTCACACTTGTTGTACTGTTCTCGGTGCCATACATTGCATCATCGGGCGCGATAAGCCTCAACAGCCTTTACGAATTCATATGCATTGCATTCATATTCCCGATGCTTGTATGGCTCGGCGCCTGTGGCACAGCGAGCGGAACAACAGGCAAGATGAACAGAGTACTGGGAGAGCTGTCATACCCCCTTTACATCGTACACTACCCGATTATGTATATCTTCTACGCTTGGCTCATTAAGAATAATATTTACACGCTCGACAACTGCCTGGGAGTTTCCGCGCTTGTCATCGTATCGAGCATCGCACTGGCATTCCTCTGTCTGAAGCTGTATGACGAACCTGTCCGCCGATGGCTTACAAGAAAGCTCATGAAGAATCGACAATAATAACCGACAACAGGAGAATAACAATGCAGGCGCCTGCTTGGGCGCCTGCATTGTTATTTATAATTAAATTGATATATATTAGTGAAAAATTGAGTATCTTCGCACCCAAATAGATAAAACCATGAAAATAGCACTTATAGGATACGGTAAAATGGGCAAGACCATAGAGAAGATTGCCCTTGAGAGAGGACACGAGATTGTATCAATCATCGACATTGACAACCGCGAGGATTTCGGCAGCGAGGCCTTCAAGAGCGCCGATGTCGCAATTGAGTTCACAGCACCTGCAGTAGCCTTCGACAACTGCATGAAAGCAATGGATGCAGGCGTGAAGGTCGTGAGCGGCAGTACAGGCTGGTTCCAGCAGAACGAGGCAGAGATGCGCCGCAGATGCGATGAAGAGGGAAAGACTCTCTTCTGGAGCAGTAACTTCAGCCTCGGTGTAGCAATATTCTCGGCTGTGAACCGCTACCTTGCAAAGATTATGAACTGTTTCGGCAACTACAGCGTGCAGATGGAGGAGACACACCACATACACAAGCTCGATGCTCCCAGCGGCACAGCCATCACACTGGCCGAAGGCATCATTGCCAACATAGACCGCAAGGAGCGCTGGATAATGGGCGACCTCACCAATCCCGACGGCAGCGTGACCAAAGGCAACACACCCCAGGCCAACGAACTGAAGATTGA
>JAFXGX010000011.1 GCA_017536695.1 Bacteroidaceae bacterium
GACGGCGAAGAGTACAAACGCGAGTCAGTCAAGTATGGTGCCTCCATCGTTCCTGAGCCAGCTCCTTCAAAAGAGGGCCATACCTTCAGCGGTTGGATTAATCTTCCTTCCACCATGCCTGCCCGTGATGTCACTGTGAGCGGTTCTTTCACAGCCAACAGCTATGCTCTCATATATGTTGTCGACGGCGAAGAGTACAAACGCGAGTCAGTCAAGTATGGTGCCTCTATCGTTCCTGAGCCAGCTCCTTCAAAAGAGGGCCATACTTTCAGCGGTTGGAGTGAAATACCGGTTGTTATGCCTGCATATGATGTTATGGTAGTTGGTACGTTTACGGTAAATATTTATACGGTAATTTATATAGTAGATGGAAAAGAGTATGCACGGGTTGATGTTCCGTATGGCGAAAATATTGAATTGATTGATGAACCGACCAAAGAGAATTATGTTTTCAGCGGCTGGAGTGAAGTGCCGGAGACAATGCCTGCACAAGATATTATAGTTACAGGTTCTTTCGCATATACTGGTATTATAACGACAAAAACAACTCGTTTCTACATGGTGCATATGATTGATGGCACTATTCTTTACGAGAACCTTGAGAATTTGGATTTATTGCCTTCTGGTGTATACGTAATTAACGGGCAGAAAGTGTATATTAAGTGATTGTTTGGCGATATTGATGGATAAACCTCGTAAACTTTTGTATGTGCACGGCTTTGCCTCATCGGGCAGTTCGGGTACTGTCATGACCCTGCGCCGTTATCTGACAGGGTGGCGTGTCATCGCTCCGGACCTGCCTGTCGACCCGTTTGAGGCTATGGAATTGTTGCGTAAGATGGTAGATGAGGAACAGCCCGACATTGTTGTGGGTACCTCCATGGGCGGTATGTACACCCAGCAGCTGTGGGGTGTGCCCCGCATTGTGGTGAATCCCTCGTTCGAGATGTCGCGCTCATTGCTTTTCGGCAAGATGGGGCGCAACAAGTATATGTCGAAGCGCAAGGACGGCGCAACGGAATTCCGCATAGACAAAGCTGTCGTGGAGCGTTTCAAGGAGATGGAGATGCATCAGTTCGACGGAGTGAATGATGATGAGAAGAGGCTTGTTGTCGGGCTTTTCGGTGACAAGGACCCTGTCGTGCATTTCCAACCTCTCATGGCGCAACTGTACGGCGAGGGGCGTTGCCGTTGGTTCAATGGCGAGCACCGTCTGAACGATACGATTGTAAAGAAAGTACTCATCCCGCTCCTTGGTGAACTTGTCGGAGACAAGGAGAGTGTCTCTTGGTACTGATGTCTGTATGAGTCTCTGAACGGAGTGTTTAATCATGTTAACCGGCAGCTTTTTACTTGTAAAATAGCTGCTTTTTTCGTATCTTCGCCTCCTCTTTTATTGATGAATTGAACACGATAATAACGATACTTGCCCTTTTTTCTCTAATCGGCCCCGAAAGGGTCGATTCTGTGGTGTTGGAAGAGGTCAGTATCGTGGCATCAATAAAAATGCCTGACAGTGATGAGAAGGGTGCCTTTGCGGCAACAACAGTAAATCGTGCCTCGCTTGAGAACAGGCATGTTAACAGCATCAAGGAACTGACGTCTATTGCCCCCAACTTCTATCAGCCCGACTATGGCTCGCGCATGACATCTTCCATCTATGTGCGGGGATTCGGCTCGCGCATTGACCAGCCTGTTGTGGGAATGAATGTCGATGAGCGTCCTGTGATGAACAAGAATGGCTATGATTTCGACCTTTTCGATATTGACAGGGTGCAGATTGTGCGCGGTGCGCAAGGTGCGCTCTATGGCCGTAACAATTCGGGCGGTGCAATAAATGTCTACACGCTATCGCCGCTGCATTTTCAGGGAAAAAGGCTCACTCTTGAATATGGCAACGAGAATCAACTGCGCCTGAAGGCTTCGCACTATGCGGCTCCTTCAAAGAGTTTCGGCTGGTCATCGAGCGTCTTCTTCAGTCATAGTGACGGCTTCTTCATGAACCGTGAGCGTGGCGATAAGTGTGACGGCGGCGAGAATCTCGCTGTGCGTTTGCGAGGACAGTGGCTCCCCTCCGACGGCTGGAGCATCGACAATACGTTTACTGCAGGGTACACCGATGAGGGCGGTTGGGCTTATAGGCAATATTCCGCTGGTGCTCTTGCTCCTGTGGCATACAACGACCCTTGCAGCTACCGCCGTTTTTCTGTCGGCAACGGACTGGTGGTAAAGCGTTTCTTCGACGGGTTTATACTCTCATCGACAACCGGCTACCAGTATATGCGCGACAGGATGCGCATCGACAACGATTTTACTCCGCTCGACTATTTCTCCATGGGGCAGTACCAGAACGAGCACTCCGTCACACAGGAGTTCGTGGCCTGTTCAAAGGAGAAGAGCGCGTTCAGTTGGCAGACAGGTCTCTTCGGCTTCTACAAGCATAACAGAATGTCGGCACCTGTAAGGTTCAAACGGTATGGTATAGACAATCTTATATTGAAGAATGCCAATGAGTACTATTATCATCTCTTGGGTCCTGACCGCGAACTCTCTTTCCGTGATGACAATTTTACAATAGAGGATGATTTCGTTATACCAGCGTATGGTGCAGCAGCATATGTGCAGTTGGGCTACAAGGTTGCAGGGTTTGAACTGTCGGCGGGGCTACGCCTCGATTACGAAAGGTCGACAATGGATTACGACAGCCGCTCGCTCGTGCATTATAAGACTTATAAGAACAGCGATGACTATACGGCATTGCCTGTGGATTTTGTCGGTGACAACAGCACCGATGCTCTTGAACTGTTGCCTGCTCTCTCGCTCTCATACTGCAAGGAGTGGGGTATGGTCTATCTTTCGGCACGTAAGGGATTCAAGGCGGGCGGTTTCAACACCCAACTCTTCTCCGATATACTGCAGAGCAAGCTGACAGGGATGCTCATCGGCAGCGGGCAGGATACCGATGCATCATCAACGGTATACAAGCCCGAGACTAACTGGACATATGAACTCGGTACGCATCTGTCGCCATTGAGCAGCGGTGCACTGAGGCTCTCGGCTACACTCTTCTACATCGATTGCCACAACCAGCAGCTGACGGTGTTCCCTAAAGGCTTGAGTACAGGCCGTATGATGTCCAATGCGGGCGAGTCGTTCAGCTGTGGCGTCGAGGCAAGTATGGCATACCGGGTTGGCGACTTTACCATTAATGCGGCCTATGGATATACCCATGCCGAGTTCAAAAAGTACAGGAGCGGCGATAATGACTACTCGGGGAAAATCCTGCCATATGCCCCGCGCGAAACGGTGTCGGCAAATGTGGAGTACCGTCTGCCTGTATCGAAGGAGTTCGCGAATTTTCTTGTCCTGAATGTGGGCTGGACGGGAGTGGGGCGCATCTATTGGAACGAGGAGAATACCCTGTTACAGGCCTTCTATGGTCTGCTGTCTGCATCACTCACATGGGAGAAAGGTATATTCGGTGCATCGCTATGGGGAAAGAATCTCCTTGATGAGCAATATAACACATTCTATTTCCGTTCAATAGGAAATGATTTCTTTGCACAGGGCAAGCCCTTGCAGTTTGGAGTGTCTTTACATATAAACCTTTAATATCGAATTGAATGAAAAAACTACTCTCATTATTGTCAATCTTTGCTCTTGTAGCTGTCAATATCTCATGTTCAGGAGATGATGATGCTCCTGAAAAGCCTGAGACCGGTGGTACAGTCTGCTATGGCAAGAGCTATAAAGGCGAGTTGCTGTCGGGTGACCTCGCGTCAGGGGATGAGTCGAAATACTTTGCAATGGAGACCGTGATAGATGTGAAACTTGATTCCGTTCAGGATAGTCAGGACTCTTTCATGGATATCGTACTCAACGATGTCAGGTTTGCCGAAAAAATGCCTGTAGCGTTGGATATAACGCTCAAGGATATACCGTGTGTCATGAGTTTCGATGACAATGGCTACACCGTCATTTCATTCAGCGCGGCAGATGTCGCTCCGTATATCAACAGCGAGCCGCAACCGGTTCCTGCGTATATGTTTGCGACAATCCATGGTACAATCCAGGACAATGAGTTGCAGCTTTCTGCCAAAATGGCAAATGACCTTGACGCTTATGTCGCTGGCATGGAGTTTGTGTTTAATGGAAGAGAGATTATTGAATAATATAAAACAGGTCAGGCTATGATTAAGAGATTCTTTGCAGTTTTGGCGATGGCTGCAATGCTGTTGCCGGCACAGGCGCAATTGATTGCAAGTTGGGGTAGCATTGATGAACGTTATCCCGCAGACTTTGGGACTCCTGTCCGTAAGGGCAGTGTCAACAGCACAGCTGCGTGGCGTGGCGAGCGTGTGAATTTCCAGATGCTTGTGGCAAACCGTCAGGACACACCTGCGACTCCCGTGAATGACAGGGAGGTAAGCTACCGTTTCAGCGAGCTTAAGAACGGGAAGAACATCATTCCTGCGACAAATGTCGTAGGCGGTTTCGTGCAGTATGTCATAACGGACAAGTTTACAGGTTGCGGCAAGCATGAGGTCGATGCCCATGGCGAGAATCTTGTTGCCGACCGCATAACCGATACCAACCCTACGCTTGTGCCCATGGGCGGCTATCGTGCCCTCTGGTTTACAGTGCAGGTGCCGCAGGATGCAAAGCCCGGTACCTATAAAGGTTACGTTGAGCTTACATGCGACGGCAAGACAACAAAGCACAGTTATACCGTAAAGGTCCTTAACCATACACTGCCTGCACCGTCGGAGTGGAGATTCCACCTCGACCTGTGGCAGAACCCTTATGCAGTGGCACGTGTACACAACGTTGAACTGTGGAGCAAGGAACACTTTGACGTGCTTCGCCCTTATATGCTCAAACTCGCATCGGCCGGTCAGAAAGCAATTACCGCAACCCTCATAGACCGCCCATGGGACGGTCAGACATATGACCCGTTCGGCAGCATGGTGACATGGGTGAAGAAGGCTGACGGTACATGGTGGTATGACTTCACGATTTTCGACCGCTGGGTGGAGTTTATGATGGAGTGCGGCATCGACAAGGAGATAACATGCTTCTCAATGATTCCTTGGAAGCTCTCTTTCCGTTACTATGACCAGGCGACACACTCGCACAAGTATATCAATTGTGCTCCGGGCGAGGAGGCCTATGCCGAGTTCTGGGGCGGAATGCTCAGCGCTTTTGCAGCTCATCTAAAGGAGAAAGGCTGGTTCGAGAAGACATTCATCTCAATGGATGAGCGCAGTCTCCAGCAGATGCAGGCGGCAATAAAGGTCATCAAGGAGTATGCACCCGGAATGAAAATATCAATGGCGGGCAACTATCATCCCGAGATTGAGGATGACATACACGACTACTGCCTCGATATCTTCGCGTATGGTGCTTATACGCCGGAGCTCATCGCTAAGCGCAGGGCACAGGGCAAGGTCTCTACCTACTACACATGCTGCAGCGCAGAGTATCCTAACCTCTTTACATTCAGCGCTCCTGCCGATGCCGAGTTCATCGCTCTTGAAGCTCTTGCCAAAGACCTTGACGGCTATCTGCGTTGGGCATACAACAGCTGGACAATCACTCCTGAAGAGGATTCGCGTTTCACAGCATGGCCGGCAGGTGATACATATGTCATCTATCCGTTCAGCCTCAGCTCAATACGTTGGGAGCGCCTTGTGCAGGGTATACAGCAGTTCGAGAAGTACAAGATTCTGCTTGCCGAGGCCGAGGCTAACGGTAACAGGTCGCGTGTGAAGGCACTTGAGAAATTGCTCAAGAGCATTGACATTAAGAAAATATCAACCGACAGCGGGAAAATAGTAAACGGCTTCCGCAACGGCTTGAACAAGATGTAATTAAAAGAACAAAATGCGTAACAGGGTTATAGGTGTATTGCTGTTGTTGCTTTGTACCCTCTTTGCGGGTGCAAAGGTATACAGGGTGGGGGATGTGCCGATGGTGCATCTTCAGGACCGCACACGCTATGTGAGCAATCCCGACGGCATACTTTCGCCCTCATCGGTGGCAACTATCGACAGCCTCTTCTTCGCGCTTGAGGAGAAGACCGGCATTCAGGCTGTTGTGGCTGTGCTCACCGGTATTGAGGGCGGCGATTGCTTTGATTTTGCCCATCGCTTGGGGCAGGAAAACGGTGTCGGACAGGACGGTCGCGACAATGGTCTTGTTGTGTTGCTTTCGACCGAGGAACGCTGTGTGCAGTTTGTTACAGGATATGGTCTCGAGGGTGTCATGCCTGACGCCATGTGCAAGCGCATACAGCAGCGCTACATGGTAGAGCATTTTGCCAATGGTGATTGGGACACAGGAATGGTAAATGGCATGCGTGCGGTATGCGGCGTGCTTGACGGTTCCATGGAGAACCCCGCCGATGATGAAGAAGGCGATATGATTGCTGTTGCCATCTTTATTGCGCTCATTTTCGGCGGAATAGGCATTATTGCACTCGCCGTATGGTATGGCAGCCGTTGTCCCCAGTGTGGCAAGCATGACATTGCGAGAGTGGACTCGCGTGTTGTAGAGCGCCATGGCAGCATGTATGTACGTGAGACTACATATAAGTGCAACAAGTGCGGGCATCTGTTTGTACGCAAGGATAGTATAGGCAACTCCGGCGGCCGTGGTCCCCGTGGCGGAATGATAATAGGCGGTGGCGGCTTCGGACGCGGAGGTGGCTTCGGAGGCGGAAGCTTTGGCGGTGGCGGCTTCGGTGGCGGTGGTGCTGGCAGCCGTTTCTGATAATAATAACGTATAACGAATCAATAAATAACATAAACATGAAAAAGTCAACAATCATTATTCTTGTAGTTGTGGCGGTTGTCGCTGTATGGGTAGTGACCGGTTATAACGGGCTTGTGAAGGCTGATGAGGCTGTGAGCAATGCATGGAGCAATGTCGAGAACCAGTATCAGCGTCGTGCCGACCTTATCCCTAACCTCGTGAATACCGTAAAGGGATATGCTTCGCATGAGAAGGAGACACTTGACGCTGTAATATCCGCACGTACACGTGCTACACAAGTAACAGTAGATGCCGACAATCTGACTCCCGAGAAACTGCTGGAGTATCAGAAGGCTCAGGGTGAGGTGGGTGCCGCACTTGGTCGCCTCCTTGCGATAACGGAAGCATATCCCGACCTCAAGGCTAATCAGAACTTTCTTGAGCTTCAGGCACAGCTCGAAGGTACAGAGAACCGTATCAGTGTTGAGCGCCGTAACTTCAACGACGTTGCCAAGAACTACAACACATCAATCCGTACATTCCCCAGGAATCTGCTTGCAGGCATGTTCGGTTTTGATAAACGTCCTTACTTCGAGGCTCAGGAGGGTGCAGAGCAGGCTCCTGTTGTACAGTTCTGATAATTTGTTCAGTCATCCATAATGGAGTGAAGAATCTCAATATCGTTGAGAAGGAGATTCCCATTACGTTCAAAACAACAGACTGATGTTTGTTATTAAACTATAAACTATATGACTATGGAAATATCATCAGCAATAAAATATATAGGCGTTGATGACCTTGATATTGACCTCTTTGAGAGCCAGTATGTGGTACCTGAGGGAATGGCATATAATTCATATCTCATTCTCGATGAGAAGATTGCAATTATTGATACTGCCGATGGACGCAAGGCAGTAGAGTGGTGGGGCAATCTTGAACAGGTGCTCAGCGGTCGCACACCCCATTATCTTGTCGTGCAGCATCTTGAACCCGACCATTCGGCGCTCATTGCCGAAGTCATGGACCGATACCCGGCCATAAAACTTGTGGCCACGGCTACGGCAGTGAAGATGTTGCCTCAGTTCTTCTCTCATGTCGATTTTAACGAGCGTGTCATTGCTGTAAAGGAGGGTGACACCCTCTCGCTCGGCAGTCACACTCTGCAATTCTTTGTGGCGCCAATGGTGCATTGGCCCGAGGTTATGGTCTCATATGAACAGAGCGAAAAGGTCCTCTTCTCGGCCGATGCTTTCGGCAAATTCGGTGCCATTTGCAACGATGGGCCGTGGGATTGTGAGGCGCGTCGTTATTACATCAACATCTGCGGAAAGTATGGTGCTCAGGTGCAGGCGCTGCTCAAGAAAGCGGCTATGCTCGATATAAATACCATCTGTCCGTTGCATGGTCCTGTTCTTACAGAGAATTTGGGTCATTACATCGGCCTCTATGATACCTGGAGCAAGTATGAACCTGAGACAGAGGGTGTGCTTGTGGCATACGCCTCAATACATGGCGGAACTGCCGTTGCGGCAAACCGTCTGGCGGATATCCTGCGTAAGAAGGGCGCTCCCAAGGTTGTCGTTACCGACCTTTCTCGTTGTGACATTGCCGAGGCTGTCGAGGATGCCTTCCGCTACAGCCATATGGTCGTGTGTGCTGCGTCCTACGATGCGGATGTCTTTCCGCCTATGCACGATTTTCTGCACCACCTGAAGATAAAGGCATATCAGAAGCGTCGTGTTGCAATCATGGAGAACGGTTCATGGGCACCGACAGCCGGTCGGGTGATGCGTGCCATGCTCGAGACAATGAAGGCGGTGGAGATTGTTGAACCGGTGGTCACAATCCGTTCGCGCATGAAGGATAGCGATATCCCCGTCATGGAGCAGCTTGCCGAGGCTCTGTTGGCCTGATTGATATCTGCAGTACGAAAAGCATTGGGAATGATGAAAAAGTCGTTCCCAATGCTTTTTGTGTTAATTATTTGTATTTATAAATAATATATTTTATTTTTGCTCTGTTGTATTAAGTTCGGAAACATTTTTTAATACTAATCATAAAAATTAATTCAATGAAAAAGATTTATCTTATGCTCGTCTCTTTCCTGTGCATGGCATTCGCTGTACAGGCTCAGACAACGACTGTGACCGATCTTTCACAGTTGAGCAATGACAAGGTGTACGCAATCCGCAGTGCACGTGCCTTCCTGATGTACAGTTCTGCATCTGGCGTTTCAGGCCAGATCTGTTCAAGTACAGGTAAGAATGTCGGTACTGTAACACAGGACCCCACTGACGTGAACCAGCAGTTCCGTATCGAGAAGAATAACGGCAGTTATTATCTCTACAGTATGGGTGCTGAGAAGTATGTCGATGCAAACGGTAACTATTCCGCTACTGCAACTTCTGCAATGACCATTACCAACGTAGGTGGCAGCTATCCCTGGAAGCTCCTTATCGGCGGTAACGGTATGAACTCTCAGGAGCCCGGACAGATGCCTGCCGGTATTGTCGTGAACAGCTGGACAACAACAGACCCGGGTAACTGCTACATTATTGAGGAGGTTGCTACCGGTCCAAAGGATTATACCGTTGATGTCCTCGGTACAGAGGATGCTACAGCGGGTGTTGTTTACGAGGGTGCCGAGTACAAGGATGGCGGTAAATTCTCGACAGAGGCTGTCGTAAAGAAGTCAAGCTTCACTGCTAATGCCGTTGAGGGCAAGATTGCCGTTGTTACACTTGACGGTACAACAGTGTATGTAAGCTACTTCGATGAGGCTACCAAGTTCTACACAATCCAGAACGGTAAGGGCGGTTACGTAAGTGTAAACCCCACATATATGAGTGGAGATGCTTTGGCTTTGACAAACAAGAATGCTCCAATGGACAACCAGGGTATCTGGGCGTTCGTAAAGAATGGTAACGCATACAAGGTATACAACTACTCAACAGGTCTTGCGAAGGTTCTCGGTATGACTGGCAGCGAGGCCAATGCACGTGCAAAGATGGTTTCTCCGGATAATACAACATCTACAACTGAGTTTGATGGTACATTCAACTTCGGTAACGGCGAGCCTTCATACATCAAGTGGAAGGGTACAACAAGTCAGTACTGGAACGACCGCAACAGTTATCTTGCTCTTTGGAACAGTACAGGTGCTATAGGCGACACCGGTAGCAAGTTCTTCCTCACAGAGGTTGACTATACCAACTTCCCCGATGAGTATTTCTACGAAGTATCTGATATCGAGGGTATCGCTGCATTCTCTCCAAAGAACCCCAATACATTGTGGTACAGAACATCGGCAGAGGCATCAGGCGTGAGCTACCCATGGATGGAATATGCATTGCCTCTTGGTAACGGCGAGCTTGGCTGTATGGTATTCGGCGGTGTACACAACGAGGAACTCCAGTTCAACGAGAAGACTCTTTGGAGCGGTCCTTCAAACACAGTAGGTGCCGGCGGTGGTGACCGTACATTCATGAACTTCGGTTCGCTTATCATCCAGAACAATGACAAGGCTATCTGGGACGGTGTTACCGATTATGTACGCTACCTCGACATCGAAGAGGGTATCGCCGGTGTTGAGTTCAAGAATGCCAAGGGCGTAAAGCAGGTACGCAAGTTCTTCAGCTCTGCTCCCGACCAGACTATCGTAGGTCACTACACTGTAGAGGGCGATGAGACCTTGAATCTTACATTCCGTCTCCAGCCGGGTACAGGTATCGGCGCAAGCGCAGTTACATATACCGACGGTATGGCTGAGTTTACCGGTGCAATGACTTCTGTAAACTATGCTGCACGCATGCACGTGGTTGCAAACGAGGGTGCTGTAATCACAAGCACAACCAGCGGTATTACAGTAAGCAACGCTACAGAGGTTACCTTCTTCCTCAAGGGCGCTACAAACTTCAACGGCGACATGGAGGTTCTCAACAACTACTTTACAACAGAGACACCTGCTGACGTGAACGCTCGCGTTAAGGGCGAAATCGAGGCTGCTGCAGCAAAGGAATATGCTACACTCGAGGCTGACCATGTTGCCGACTTCACTGCAATTACAAAGCGCATGACATTCGACCTCGGTCTTGCAACTCCTACTGTTGATACAAAGACCTTGATCGACAACTACTTCCCGAACAACAGCGCTGCCAACAGCACAGCAAACGACCATCTATTCCTTGAGCAGCTCTACTTCCACTATGGACGTTACCTCGCTATCAGCTCTAACCGCAAGCCCATTGCAGCACCAAATAACCTGCAGGGTATCTGGAATGACCGTGGTACCGATTCTCCATGGAACTCTGATATTCACACAAATATCAATATTCAGATGAACTACTGGCCAACAGAGATTACTAACCTCAGTGACCTCCACAAGCCATTTGTGAACTTCATTATCCGCGGTGCGCAGAGCGACGGTTGGAAAAAGGTCGGCCAGCAATACAACAACGGTTATGGCTGGAGTGTGTTGACAGAGTCTTCTCTCTACAACAGTATGAGCACATGGGGCAACAACTATCTTGTTGCCAATGTATGGTACACAAGCCACCTGTGGACACACTACCGCTACACTCAGGACAAGGAGTTCCTGAAGAAGGCATTCCCTGTAATGTGGAGCTGTGCCGAGTTCTGGTTCCACCGCCTCATTGAGGACCGCAAGGTCAAGGACGGTACATTCGTTGCTCCTAATGAGTTCAGTGCCGAGCAGCACGGAAACGAGAGCGAGGACGGTACTGCACACGCACAGCAGATGATCAGTTATCTGTTCCAGAACTTGACAGACGCTATCGAGATTCTCGGTGTCGAGAATACAGGTCTTTCACAGGCCGATGTTGAGAAACTTGCCCTCTATCTTGAGAAGACCGACAAGGGTCTCCACACCGAGACATACGACGGTGGTTGGGGTAATCCTTTCAACGGCGTGAAGAGTGGTGAACTCCTGCTCCGCGAGTGGAAGTACTCTCCTTACAGCGTAGGTGAGAGAGGCCACCGTCACATTTCACACTTGATGGCTCTGTTCCCAATGGACCAGATTACTCCCGAGAGTGAGTACTTCGTGCCTGCTGTCAACGCGTTGAAGCACCGTGGCGATGCAGCTACAGGCTGGTCAATGGGCTGGAAGGTTAACCTTTGGGCACGTGCCCAGGACGGTGACCACGCTCACATCATCATCAAGAATGCATTGAAGCACTCTACAACATACGGTACAGACCAGGGTCAGGGCGGTATCTACTACAACCTGTTCGACTCTCATGCTCCGTTCCAGATTGACGGTAACTTCGGTGTTTGCTCAGGTATGGCAGAAATGCTCCTCCAGAGCGCTCATGGCTATGTGAACATCCTTCCTGCACTCCCTGCAGTTTGGGAGAAGGGCGGTACCGTTACAGGCATGAAGGCAATGGGTAACTTTACCGTTGATTTCAACTGGACAGACGGCAAGTGCCAGAAGGCTACTATCACAAGCAACGCAGGTGCCGGGCTCAAGGTACGTTGCGCACGCGGTGCAATGGAACTTGCAAAGGCCAAGATTACTGTAAACGGTGCAGAGGTACCTGTAACTGTTGACGAGAACGGTATTGCAACAATTCCTTGTGAAAAGGATGGTGTTGTCGAGATTGACTTCACAACCGAGACAGCTATCGGCATTGTTGTTGCCGATGGTGTACAGAACGGCAATGCGGCAGTATATGACCTCAATGGTCGTCGCGTGAACGAGGCTCTTACCGGCAGAATCTACATCCAGGATGGCAAGAAGTCGTTTGTAAAGTAATTCTTATTTGACATTCCAATAAAAAATGCTCCCCAAGGGGAGCATTTTTTATTGGAATAATATATTCTTATTTCGGCTCAGTAGAAATTTCGTGTGGACGAAATAACTCAACTAAATAAAACTGTTATTCCTTGGTTTGTTTTACCCTTAATCTGTTGTCGTTTATTCTTCTTGTTGTCGTTCTTGCTGTACTTTTTGACGCAAAAAGTACCAAA
>JAFXGX010000023.1 GCA_017536695.1 Bacteroidaceae bacterium
AAAGAACTCCCTCCCCCTACGGGTACTCCCTCTTCAAGAGGGAGAATTAAAAAACACAACAAAAAACAGCTCCTCTGTAGGGGAGCTGTCACAAAGTGACTGAGGGGTAAGACAAATACTGCAACAAAAAAAACTACTTCCCTAATCGTACCCATCCGGACTGAAGAGACAAAGAACTCCCTCCCCCTACGGGTACTCCCTCTTCAAGAGGGAGAATTAAAAAACACAACAAAAAACAGCTCCTCTGTAGGGGAGCTGTCACAAAGTGACTGAGGGGTAAGACTCAACATGAACACCAAGAAATACAATCCCTTGTACAACCAAAAAGGGCTCAAAGAGAAGAGGAAAGCACTTCGTTCAAATTCTACATCTGCTGAGGCTATTTTGTGGAAGATGTTGAAGGCTAAACAAATTGAGGGAAAAAGATGGAGAAGGCAATTCTCTATCGGAAACTTTATTCTTGATTTCTATTGCCCTGAAATTAAATTATGCATTGAACTTGACGGGAGCGAGCATTATACTGTTTCCGGACAATTCAATGATGAACGAAGAGAAGAATTCTTAAAATCCCAAGGAATAACAATCATCAGATTTGAAAATAAAGAAATCTGGCATTATACAGAACAAATTATTGAAACTATAAGAAAGTACTCAATAAATAATACCCCTCTGGTCTAAAGACCACCTCCCCTACAGAGGAGGAATTTAAAGGCTATAACAATAACTGTCCCTCTATAGGGGGACGAGCGAAGCGGAGGGGGTATACAAATACTGCAACAAAAAGCTACTTCCCTAATCGTACCCATCCGGGCTGAAGAGACAAAGAACTCCCTCCCCCCTACGGGTACTCTCTCTTCAAGAGGGAGAATTAAAAAACACAACAAAAACTGCTCCAATGGAGTGGCGCAACCTTAAAACAAAACACATAAATTAACACACAATGAAATTAGCCTGTTTTCATCTGTTCAATGACTACAGCGGAAGCCCGAAAGTACTGAAAAGCGTGCTGAAAGGAGTTGCCGGGCACGGCGGTTGCGAGATAGACCTCATGACCTCGCGCGGCGGAGTCCTCAATGAGCTGAAAGGCACAGACGGCATCAGAATGAGGCAATACGACTACAGGTTCGCAAGGAACATCATTATAAGAGTGCTGCGTTACGCATGGGCACAGATAGTAATATCGGCATATGCACTCAGCTACTGCTTCAAGCGCAACGTCACATTCTACATAAACACCATTCTCCCCATAGGGCCTGCCATCATAGGCCGACTAACCGGCAAAAGGGTCATATACCACTACCATGAGAATGCCAAGGCCAAGAGCCGTTTCTACTGTGTTCTTGCATGGTTCATGCAGCACCTTGCACATGAGATAATATGCGTGTCCAAATACCAGAGCTCCTTTCTGGCAAGGAAAGAACATGTGACCGTCATCCCAAACGCACTGCCACGGGAGTTCACCGACAGGCTCATCCCCGATGCGAAGAGAGCCTTTGCCGACAAGCGTGTACTCATGCTGGGGTCACTGAAAGAGTACAAGGGAACAGATGAGTTCATTGCTCTCGCACGTATGCTGCCCGACTTCAGCTTCGAGCTGGTGCTCAACGAGGATAGCTGTAACATTGAGGCATATCTCAAGAGGAACGGTACAGAGCCCCCTGCCAACCTGACAATACACCCCAGGCAGGATGATGTCGTTCCGTTCTACAACAGGGCATCATTGGTAGTGAATCTCTCAAACAAAGAACAGTTCATTGAGACCTTCGGCCTTACAGCCCTTGAGGCCATGAGCGCCGGGCTGCCTGTCATTGTCCCGACAGTAGGCGGAATAGCAGAAATGGTGGAAAACGGTGTCAACGGCTACAAAATTGATGCAAAAGAGATTGAGCAGATTGCGTTTTGCATAAAGAATGCTTTAACGGATGAAAAATTATTCATAACTTTGGCGAACAATGCACTTGAAAGCTCAACTGGATATAACGAGCAAAACATGCTTACTATGATAAACCGGATAATAGGTTTGCCCGCAGAAGCTGTTTGAACATACGCCCAGGCATAAACAGCGCATGATGCAAAGAGTAAATTTTTAACGGTTTCCAGACTGACTATGAAAAAAGTTGCTATCATTGGAACACAGGGAGTTCCTGCCAACTATGGCGGGTTCGAGACTCTTGTAGAGAACATTATCGGAGAGAACTGCTCCGGTTTTGTTCAGTACACTATTTTCTGCAGCAGCAAGGACATGAAGAGCGACCTCAAGGAGTACAAAGGCGCAAGGCTCAAGTATGTTCCTCTGCGTGCCAACGGTGCACAGAGCATCCCATATGACATCATCTCAATGATACGCTGCATGAGAGGGTATGACGCAGTTGTTGTGCTCGGTGTATCGGGCTGCCTGTTCATGCCTGTATTCAAGCTTTTCTGCAGCGGGAAAATCATAGTGAACATAGACGGCCTTGAGCACCGCCGCGCAAAATGGAAGAACTGGGTACGCAAGCTGCTGAAAATATCTGAAAGACTTGCAGTACGCTATGCCGATGAAGTCATTACTGACAACAAAGGCATACAAGACTATGCCAGGCAGTTGTACAACATAGAAACATCACTCATAACATACGGTGGAGACCACACAATCATTGACGTTGCTCCCGAACGAGAGAAAGAGATTCTCGATGAATACAGAGTCTGCAAGGACGGATATTTCATAAGCTTATGCCGCATTGAGCCAGAGAACAACTGCCACATCACACTGGAGGCCTTTGCCCAAAGCGACAGAAAGCTGGTATTCATCGGTAACTGGAACCACAGCGAATACAGCCGCACGCTGAAGGAGCAGTACGGCAAGGAGTACAAGAACATCGTTCTCCTGGACAGCATTTACGACATAGAAACCCTTTATATCCTTCGCAGGAATGCCAGGATGTATATCCACGGACATAGCGCGGGAGGCACGAATCCCTCGCTCGTGGAGGCTATGTTCGCAGGGAAGCCCATACTGGCATATGACGTCGTTTATAACCGTGAGACAACGTTCCACAGAGCATACTACTTTTCCAATGCCGAGAGCTTGCGGGAGTTGATGGAAAGGGAGGACCTTGACGGTGCGATAATGAAGGAGCTCGCGCATGAGAACTACACCTGGAAGAGAATAGCCAAGCAGTACGAATCACTGTATTGAGTGTAAAAAATATTTAGGGTGACCCAAAGAGAATAACATGAACCCCGAAAGTTTTTATAACTTTCGGGGTTCATGTTACTTTTTATTCATCTTCATTATTCCGAAGCCCTGTACTTGCCCTCATCCTTATCCTCGAGCATGCTCAGATAGGACTGATAGCGCGACGGCGCCAGACGGCCGTTCTCAAGCGCCTCGAGCACAGCACAGCCGGGTTCGTGTGTATGCGTACAGTTTCCGTAACGGCAATCCTTGGAGAGTTCGAAGAACTCCACGAAATAGTGCGAGATTTCCTCCACCTCCATGTCATAGGTACCGAATCCCTTCACACCCGGAGTGTCAACGATATAGCTCTGCGGCATGAACTCGAACATCTCGGTATATGTGGTAGTGTGCATGCCTGTGTCGTGCGTCCTTGATATCTCGCCCACGCGTGCAGCAATCTCGGGAGCAATGGCATTCACAAGGCTTGACTTGCCCACACCCGAGTTACCCGCAAGCAGCGACACTTTGCCACGCATCATCTCCTTGAGCGCATCAATGCCAACGTTATCGGTGGCACTGGTATGCAAGCAGCGGTAACCTATGCTGCTGTAGAGCGCCGTAAGATACTCCAGCTCCTCGCGCTCTGAGCTGTCGTAGATATCAATCTTGTTGAACACAAGCACAACCGGGACACGATAAGCCTCGGCCGCAGCAAGAAATCGGTCGATGAAGGTTGTTGCCGTTGCCGGGTGACTTATGGTAACAATGAGAAAACAGATGTCGAGGTTGGCTGCAAGGATATGCGACTGCTTCGAGAGGTTCGACGCCTTGCGCACGATATAATTCTTGCGCTCGAGGATTTCCACGATATATGCCGTACCGTCCTCACGCACATCATACCTCACATGGTCGCCCACAGCAACAGGATTGGTGCTCCTTATTCCCTTGAGACGGAAATTGCCCTTTACCCTGCACTCAATGAGCGAGCCGTCCATGGCGCGGACGCCATAGACACTGCCCGAACTCTTTACTACTGTACCCTGCACTCTTTGTCTGGAGTTATACGGTCATGATTTCTTTCTCCTTGGCAGCAAAAATCTCCTCGGCCTTCTTGATATACTTGTCATGAAGTTTCTGCAGGCTCTCCTCGCCGTCCTTTGCGACATCCTCGGGAGTACCCTCCTTTACAGACTTCTTCATTGTATCGATGCCGTCGCGACGGGCATTGCGGATACTGATTTTTGCTGTCTCAAGTTCATGAGAACACTGCTTGACGAGTGCCTGGCGGCGCTCTCCTGTCAATGGCGGAATTGCAATGATAATGACCTCACCGTTGTTTGTCGGCATGATGCCAACCGGAGAATCAATGATAGCCTTCTCGATGGGAGCAATCATATTCTTGTCCCATGGCTTGATTGCTATTGTGCGCAAATCAGGAGTTGTTATTGTAGCAACATTGTTCAGTGGCATCTCCGAGCCGTATGAACTGACCCTCACACAGTCAAGAAGGTGGACATTTGCCTTACCGGCACGAATGTGAGAATACTCATCCTCAAGGTGCATGATACTCATCTGCATCATCTCTTCAGCCTCATTAAGGCATGCTTTTACATCTATCATAATCAAAATTTTAAGAAGCTGTTTAAATTTCTAAAAAATATTCTTGTATTGAAAACTGCGGTTCTGCTGTTTTCCGAGGTTAGTTCAAAGATATATAATATGAGTGAACCAGCAGAATTTTTAAGGAATTTTAATAATTAAAATCCGGCCATACTGTTTGATAATATCTCCCGAATAGGTAAATTCGCCACAGAAGCATGAGTCTATACCCCCAACAAAGGGACAATATACATTGTTTAATCTATTAAAGAAGGAGGTAATTATGAACGGAGCTAACGAAGAAAAGCTGGTACAGGTCTTTGCCGGCAACCTGTGGCAGGCACAGCTGGTCAAGGGACTGCTTGATGCCAATGCTGTTCCATGCATGATTAACGATGAGACAATCGGCGCTGTGACATCGCAATATGCTCCCAACGTGGGCGATGTGTATGTCATGGTCACTGAAGAGAACGAGACTCAAGCCATTAAAGTCATCGAGGAGAACACGATACCCGATGCTCCCCCGGCAGAGGAATAGACCCACACATAGCAAAAGCGGCGCATGCGCCGCTTTTGCTATATATAAACAGGCTGTGTGGCTGCCACACACATCACTGCTCTCAAAACTAATCGCGCCAGCGGTCGCATACCTGGGTACATATCTCCCAGACAACATCATCGGCGCTGCAGCACAAACGCATGAGCCCCTCGGCAGCCTGCATGTACAGACGTCGGCGCCCGCCATTAGCCAGCCGCAAGTGTTTGTCAGTCATGACATTGTCAACGACAAGCATATAGGCATCCATGGCCTCACGGTCACGGCAGAGTTCCTCGCATAAAGCGCCCAAAGAGAGCAGTTCGCGATAACGTGCCGCGCCGTCAAGCTCATAGATATAATCCTGACGGCCACGTATGACGGCATCGGTCATGCCGGCACTCATTTGCAACTTCCCGCCTGCATCGCAGCGGGCAATACACTCGAAATAGGAAACCTTTTCCATAATAGAACCTTTTGACGGTTAGACAAAAAACAATCCACCCCCGCCCCACGGCACCGGAGTGAATCTTAGAAAAGGTTTTTACTGGAATGACAGCGCAACGCATGATAATGCCTGCACATCAGCCGCGAAAATAATGCAAAAATTCCAACCACCAAACAATCTGCAGGAATAATGAGGTTTAATCCCCTCAATTTGTCTATCTTCGCAGAACTTTTATAAAGATATATACAAACGAGCGAGAAACATGAAGTTTACTTCAATGTTTTTCACAGCGAGTGCAGTATATTTTCGCGGTTTAGCGCAAAGGTAGACATATATAAAGAGGAATTTTGATTCAAAATCTAACACATGGTATCGGTAGACGGATTGACAGTTGAATTTGGAGGGACAACGCTGTTCAGCGATGTCTCGTTTGTGATTAACGACAAGGACCGCATTGCGCTCATGGGAAAGAACGGCGCCGGAAAGAGCACCCTTCTGAAGATTCTTGCAGGTGTACGCGGCGCAACACGAGGCACCGTATCGGCGCCCAAGGACACCGTCATCGCCTACCTGCCGCAGCACCTGATGACCGAGGGCGGGCGCACGGTCTTCGAGGAGGCTTCACAGGCCTTCGCACATCTGTATGAGATGGAGGCCGAGCTCGACCGTATGAACAACGAGCTTGCGACACGTACCGACTACGAGAGCGATGAATACATGGCGCTCATTGAGGAGGTCGCTACCAAGATTGAGAAGTTCTATGCCATTGACATGACCCACTTTGAGGAGGATGTCGAGAAGACCCTCCTTGGACTCGGCTTTGAGCGCAGCGACTTCAACCGCCAGACAAGCGAATTCTCGGGCGGATGGCGCATGCGAATAGAGCTTGCCAAGATGCTGCTGCGCAACCCCGACGTACTGCTGCTCGATGAGCCTACGAACCACCTTGACATTGAGTCCATCGGCTGGCTCGAGGAGTTTCTAATAAACAACGGCAAGGCCGTTGTCGTAATAAGCCACGACCGCAAGTTCGTGGACAATATCACCACCCGCACCATTGAGGTAACCATGGGCCGCATATACGACTACAAGGTCAACTACTCGCAGTACCTGGTACTGCGTGCCGAGCGCCGTCAGCAGCAGATTAAGCAGTGGGAAGAGCAGCAGAAGATGATTCAGGAGACAAAGGACTTCATCGAGCGTTTCAAGGGAACATACTCCAAGACGTTGCAGGTACAGAGCCGCGTGAAGATGCTCGAGAAACTGGAGATAATCGAGGTCGATGAGGAGGACACATCGGCACTGCGTCTGAAATTCCCGCCCTCGCCACGCTCGGGACAATACCCTGTGATTATGGATGGCGTAGGGAAGGCCTTCGACGGCAAGCAGATATTCTCTGGAGCCACGCTTACCATTGAACGAGGCGACAAGGTTGCCTTTGTGGGACGCAATGGCGAGGGCAAATCAACGCTTGTCAAATGCATAATGAAGGAACTTGAGCACGAGGGCAGCCTGCAATTGGGACACAACGTGCAGATAGGTTACTTTGCACAGAACCAGGCATCGTTGCTCGATGAGGAGCTGACTGTGTTCCAGACAATAGATGACGTAGCCAAAGGCGAGATACGCAACAAGATACGCGACCTGTTGGGTGCGTTCATGTTCGGCGGAGAGGCAAGCGCAAAGAAGGTCAAGGTCCTGTCGGGCGGTGAGCGCACACGTCTGGCACTGATGAAACTGTTGCTCGAGCCGGTGAACCTGCTAATCCTTGACGAGCCCACCAACCACCTCGACCTCAAGACAAAGGATATCCTTAAGCAGGCTCTGCAAGATTTTGACGGCACACTCGTGTGCGTGAGCCACGACCGCGACTTCCTCGACGGCCTTGTGACAAAGGTGTATGAGTTCGGTCACGGTAAGGTACGCGAGCATCTGTGCGGTGTATATGAGTTCCTCGCAAACAAGAAGATGGAGGAACTTCAGGAACTGGAGAGAAAGTAAAGATAAAAATCCAATGGAAAAGTACTCAGCCTCAGAAACAAGGTACAGCAATGGTGAAAACCTCTATCGCCGTTGCGGTGACAGCGGAATACTGTTGCCAAAGGTATCACTTGGCTTTTGGCAGAACTTCGGAGCCGATGCATCATACGACAACTGCCGTTCGATAGCCCGTATGGCATTCGACAACGGAATAACACATTTCGACCTTGCAAACAACTACGGTCCACCTCCCGGCTTTGCCGAAGAGATGGTAGGACGTATGCTCAAAGAGGATTTCGCATCACACCGCGACGAACTGCTCATTGCCACAAAAGCCGGCTACGATATGTGGGCAGGACCTTATGGCAGCTGGGCTCCCGCAAACACCTTGTGGCAAGCCTCAACCAGAGCCTGCGCCGTCTGGGACTTGATTATGTCGATATATTCTATATTCATCGCTTCGACCCTGTTACACCGCTTGACGAAACCCTGCAGACCCTTGTAGATATTGTGCGTGCAGGCAAAGCATTGTATATCGGCATATCACGCTGGCCACTCGAAGCATTGAAGTATGCCGACAAATTCCTGCGCTCGCAAGGCGTTCCGCCACTTATCTTTCAAGGTCGTCTGAACCTGCTCGACAGAGCTGTGCAGGAAGAGTGCATTCTCGACTATTGCCACGACAACGGCATAGGCTTTATCTCCTTTTCAC
>JAFXGX010000024.1 GCA_017536695.1 Bacteroidaceae bacterium
CGTCATTCTCTGTATCGTGTAATAGTATGACCAATAAGTGTTCAATTGCGACAGGTATTGCGCCTGTGCACTCTCGAGTTCATTGTTTGCAGTGTTGAAGTCTGTGACACTCATCGCCCCTTTCTCGTAGCGTTTGTAGGCCATGAGATATGTCTCTTCGGCTATCTCAAGAGCACGACGTGATATACGGCACTGTGCAGCCTGATTGTTGAAATACATCACCGTGGTACGGATTTCCTGTTCAAGGTCAATATTGGCCTGTTCAACCTGTATGCGTGTGAGCTCAAGTTGGGCCTTTGCCACACGTTTCTTGCCTTTGCCCATTCCCCAATCACAGATAGGCAGGCTGAATGTGATACCCACAATCTCATTATCCTTCAGGTTGCTGTAGGCACCCCTGAAGCCGTCGGCCGACTTTGTCAGTCCTACCTGCGCCTGCAAACTCACCTGCAAACCGCTGTTGGCCTTGGCGTACGCAAGGTTCTGACGGGCATTCAACATCTTGAGCTCCTGCTCCACGGAGTGTGTGGAATTGGTGAAGGCACGGCTGACGACATCGTTACAGTCAATTGAGATATCCGGCAGCTCGGTGGGAGCCACAAGCTCAATATCCTTGTAGTCAGTGATGTTAAGATACGAGAAAAGGCTGAAGAGATTGTTCTCGAGTGCAAGCCGGTTATAGCTGATGCTCATCTCGGCATTCAGCATCGACAGTTCAAGTTGCAGCAGCTCACCTTCAGTCACAAGTCCCAGTTCGAGCTTGCGGCGCGTCTTCTCATAGAGAGTACAGAGGTCCTTGTGTTTTGCTGTGCTCTGCTTGAGGTTCGACTGTGCAGACAAGGCATTGAAATAGTATCTTATCACATTTATTGTCAGGTTCTGCATCGATTCCATGTAGCTGCGCTTGGCAAACTCGAACTGCAACGGCTGCGTGCGCTTGTTCCAACGCATGGAGCTGTAGCTGCGCAGAGGCTGGTTGTAATAAAGCAGCAACGGCGTGGTGTTATAAACAGTCTCGTTGTAATCGAACTGGTCGAAGCGCGACAGGTCGGAACGCAATGAGACTGTACCATCCGCCCAAGGCAGATTCTGGTTCAAAGAAAGAGTCGCATAGTTATATAAGGAGTTATTGTCAACATAAGTGACACGTCCCGTCTGCGCGTCACGCGCCTCCACAATGGAGTGGTTATAGTTCATCAGGTTACCCGAGAGGTTGAGCGACGGAAGCCACGATGCCTTATATTGACGGAAACTCCAGTAGCTGCTCAAGAAAGAGAGCCCCGCCGATTTTGACGCATAGGACCCACGCTTTGCAATCTCTATGGCATCGGTGAGTGTCATTGTCTGTTGTGCATGGATAAACATCGGAAACATCAACAGCAGCATTATGGTATTGATTCTTTTCATACGGCTTTTATTGTTTTCATCACGAAGTTAATGCCGCACAACAATCCGATGCAAGAGAAAAAAGGCTTTTCAATACTTTTTTGGGAAAAGTGTGCATATTTTGCACACGAACATTGATGCTTCTCGCATTAAAATAATCAACCGCACAAAAAAGTAGAAAGTAAGAATGTAAAAAGAAAAATAATCGCCAAAAAATAAACAAGTTAAGCAAAAAAGTATTACCTTTGCACCGCTCATACGGGATATGGGCTGACTCAAATCATTAATCCATTAAAAATCAATTAGAAAATGGCAACAAAAATCAGACTTCAGAGAAGAGGCCGTAAGCACTACGCATTCTACTCTATCGTGATTGCAGATTCGAGATCTCCACGTGATGGAAAGTTTACTGAGAAGCTCGGTACTTACAACCCTAACACTAACCCTGCAACTGTAGAGCTCAACTTCGAGCGCGCATTGTATTGGGTAAACAACGGTGCTACTCCTACTGACACTGTTCGCGGTATCCTTTCTCGCGAGGGTGTATACTTGATGAAGCACCTCCAGGGCGGTGTAAAGAAGGGCGCATTTGACGAGGCTGCAGCTCAGGCTAAGTTCGAGGCTTGGAAGACAGCTAAGGTAAGTGCTCTCAACGGTATCAAGAGCGCTGAGGAGCAGGCTAAGCGTGACAGCAAGAAGGCACGTTTGGAGGCAGAGAAAGAGGTTAACGCAGCTATTGCAAAGAAGGTAGCAGACAAGAAGGCTGCCGAGGCTCTTGCAAAGGCTGAGGCAGAGGCAGCAGCTGCTGCTGAGGCAGAGGCACCTGCAGAGGAGGCTACTGAGGCTCCTGCAGAGGCTTAATTTGCGAGACACTTTCTTGCAGTAATGCTCAAGATAATCCCGTCATCCGAAAGGTTGGCGGGATTTTTGTTTTTCAAGATTAAGCAGGAACTTCTTCCTCTCAATCCCGACAGCGAAGCCTGTCATCTTGCCGCCACTGCCCACTACCCTGTGACAAGGCACCGCAAGCAGCAACCGGTTGCGGTTGCATGCCATGCCTACCGCGCGTGCCGCTTGGGGAGCACCTATGCGCCTTGCAATCATGCCATATGTGGCTACACTGCCGTAAGGAATACGCCTCAGCTCTCCCCACACTCTCAACTGGAATGGCGTGCCGCTCATCCGTATCGGAAAACTGAACTTTTCCGCCTTCCCCGCGAAGTACATGTCCAGTTCATCTTTGACCTGTTGCCCGAATTCATCCGTCGGCAGTTCTTCGCAGATGCTACCATCGGCAACAGCAATGGATGTAACGCAGCGCTCTTCAACGGTTATGCACAGCATGCCTATCGGCGAGTCAATATTGAATGTTCCTTTCATGATGCTTGCTCTTTGCTGTCGCTAATATAGCGGTTTTGCGGCAAACATTCCTTATATTCCGTTTTTTTAGCAAGGCATGTTTTGCCAATAGCAATAATTGAACTATTTTTGTTTGTAACAATACGAAATTTTTCCGAAAATGCGAATTTATAGGACATATACCCTGCTCCTTATGCTTGTGGCTACGTTTGTGGCAGTATCGTGCGGCGAGGACAGGACACATGAATTCTTGGAGAAGACCGAGGAGAACCAATGGACCTACTCGATGATGAAGGATGTCTATCTGTGGGCCGATGAGATAAAGCAACCCGAGCGTTCACAATTTTTCAATACAACGTCGAAGTTCTTCTCCTCGCTGTTGCACAAGAATGACAAATCATCCTTTTTTACCGATTCCGTATCGACAGGTTCCTACGGGCTAACCTTCTCGCTCATGCGTGACCCGCTCGGTGTCAAGGCAAGCCGTTACTATGCATTGGTGCTTTATGTCAAGCCCGGTTCTCCCGCCGAGACAGCCGGTATCGAGCGCGGTGAATGGATATCTACTGTCAACGGCAGTACAATGAACTCGGCAAGCGGCAAGCTCCTGCAGTCGGGCGAGGATATGGAGATAACCACAAGCTACATTGACTACGATGATGAGAACGGGAGTCACTATTGGGTTGATGGCGACACCATTCAGATGCCTGCATCGCGTCTCTTCAACAGCCGGGCGATATACCTCGATACTATATATAATGTACGCGACAGCAAAATAGCATATATAGTGTGCGACAATCTCAACGGGGCCTCTTTCGCCAATGGGATGCAGGAGGCGTTGCTCGGTTTTGCTACTGCTGATGTGACCGATGTTGTTGTCGACCTGCGTTACTGCAACGAAGGTACATTGGAGAATGCGAATGCCATGGCGAGTGCTCTTGTTCCTTCTTCGCTTGTCGGGACTCCTTTTGTTACCCTTAAAGGCAAGGATGGGGATTCAATATCTCATTACACAGAACAACCTGTAAACCTAAGTGACAAGAGGCTGTTCTTCATAACAGGCCGCAATACCAAGGGAGCTGCCGAAATGCTCGTGGCATCGGTAAACGCTTCGCGAGGAATGCATGATGTCATTGTCATGGGTGCGCAAAGTGCAGGTGCGAATGTGCATACAGAGCGATACGATTCGCCATACGGTTTTTCTATCAACCCTGCCGTAGCGCTCATCTGTTCTTCCGATGGCGAGGAACTTCCACGCACAGGAATAGCGCTTGACTACCCTATTGATGAGCTTAAGGAGAAAGAGCGTCTGCACAAACTCGGCAGCGAACAGGAATATATTCTACGTAATATCGAGTATCTTATCGTTAACGGCTCTCTTCCCGCGGATATTTAAGATAGTTTCCTTAAATAATTGAAAGACATCCTTCCATTGTGACTAACGATGAAAGGATGTCTTTTTATTTTCATCCCTGCTTATCTGTGCCTATGCACCGGAATTCCGATTTCTGTATTATTATAAGAATATATTTTTTAGGAATTTAAACAGCTTCTAAAACATACTGCCTTGTTGCTGTGTTATTTTAGCAAATAACCCCAAAATCCAATCAAGATGAGAAAGATTCTTCTATTCACAGCAACAGCAGCTACGCTGCTTATGTCATCGTGCAACTCATGCGGCGGGAGCGCTCCGCAAGGCGTCATTATTGAGACTGACAGCATCTACATGGTGGGCGATTCGGCCCTTGTCGATGAACAGACATTCGTTTTTGAAGGCACATCGCCCATGAACGGGAACGCCGTAGCCAACGTATTGCTTGCCATCAGCACAGTAAACCTGAACAGCGACGGTACCTACAGCATCACGACCGATTATGTCGATGAAGGGCTTGCTACACAGAATGACAATGGCGAGGCGGTAATCATCACAGGCAATGACAGTACTATGACCGTCATAGAGCTTGTGTCGGCAAACATGGGACCGACAATCAGTTTCATGATGCAACAGGACAGCTCGTTGGTTAAGGTGGACAAAAACGGTAAGCCTGCAAGTAAGAACCCTGCGCACAAGCTTAATCTGAAGAAGTAATTAACCCTAAATTTATATCTTATGAGAAAACTGACATTCATCATGTTTGCTGCAGTGTGTGCTGTTCTTGCTTCGTGCCAGAAAGACCCCGACACTGACAAGCTGGACAACCATTATCTTGTCTACACCAATTACGACAGCAATACCGACTTCAAATCTATTGAGAGTTTCTATGTCATTGACAGTATCCTGATTATAGGCAACAGCGAGAAACCTGCCTATTGGAACAACAGCAACTCGCAGAAGATTGTGAACGCCTACAATGACAAGCTCGAAGGGTGTGGTTACATCATGGTGCCTACTGCCGATGAAGCCGATGTAATACTGCAGCTGAGCTACATCAACAACACCTATTATTTCTCCTCGTTTGGCCCCGGCCCATGGTGGAGCAGTTATCCCGGTTACTGGAACTGGGGAGGTTGGGGGTGGTACTACCCTTACACCTTCAATTACAGCTACAGCACCGGTTCCATCATTGCGGAACTTGTCAACACCAATGCGCCCAATCCGCAGAACGACAAGCTGACGGTCATCTGGAACTCCTACATCTGCGGACTGCTCAACGGCAACAACCTGAGTCTGTCGCGCACGATGGACGCAATAAACCAGGCCTTTGTGCAGTCGCCCTACCTTGGGAAATAGGAGTATATGCCTGAATAGTGTTAATCTCTAAAAACAATCATTTATGAAGACTATAAGCAAATTATTCTGCATTGCGCTGTTTGCCTGTGTATTGGCAGTGCCCTCGAGGGGCAAGGCGCAGATATCGCTTGACAGTTATTACAACATTGACTGGCAGTTCAACATACCGCTTGGAAACGATTTCTCCAATGGTGCGAGCGGATGGGGCATGAACTTTGAGGGTGGCTATTACGTGACACCGCAGATTGCGGTCGGTGCCTTCCTTAATTTCCACACCAACAACGAGTACTTTTCGCGCAGGACGCTGGAGTTGAGCAACACCCTATCGATGAACAGTTCGCAGCAGCATCAGATGTTCACACTTCCTTTCGGTGCGCTTGTGCGTTACAGGTTCATCGAGGCTGACCTCCAGCCTTATGTGGGAATGAAACTCGGTGCATGCTATTCCGAGTTCAACAACTACTATTACATATTCATGAGTAGTCAGGACCGTTGGGGGTTCTACATGTCGCCCGAGGTGGGATTCAACTGGTACCCATGGGCCAACAGCATAGGATTCCACTTTGCGTTGTACTACAGTTTCGCCACGAACAAGTGTAATCTGATGACCTATAAACAGGATATACTCAATTCCATCGGATTCAGATTAGGACTTGCATTCTGAGTACAAAAAACAGAGGTTCACTATTTGAAGTGAACCTCTGTTTTTTGTACAAGTATTATTTCTTTACTCCGCCGGAGTCATACTTACCTCAATGAAGTTACCCTGGTCAAGGATGTATTTCGCAAGCTGACGGATATCCTCCACTGTGATGTTCTTTACAATATCCTCATAATTGCTGTATGTATCCCTGTTCTCGAAGTAATATGCATACAGCCAGTTCATCCATGCGCCGTTCTTCTTCTGGCTCTCCTCGAATGACTTGAGCATATAGCTGCGCACCTTCTCTACGTGCTCTGCGACCGGGCCCTGCTCTGCAATCTTCTCGAACTCGCGTACGATTATTGCTGCAAGCTCCTCGCGACGCTCGGGCGCCATCTTGAAGTTAATCATGAGGGAATACTCTCCCTCGGGAAGCTCTGAGATTGAGCCGCGTACACCTACACCATATGTACCGCCCTCTTTCTCACGTACCTCTTCGGTGTAGACAATATTGAGCACCTGATTCAGGAAACTCATGATGAGCTTGTTCTTCTGCGAAGGCTCAATCTTTCCGCTGTAGATGATGTTCTCGATTCCTGTCGGGTTCTCCATCTTGTTCTTGAAGTTGTTGCGGTAAACGCCGGTGCGTGTCTCAACTGTAGTCTTCTCAATCTTCTCTACCCTGCCGTTGCATGGCAAAGCACCGATGTAGCGCTCGACAAGAGGCTTTATTGTCTCAAGGTCAACGTTACCTACGATGAAGAACATGTAGCCTGTGGCATCGCTTGTGCGGTCCTTGTACATCTCGAGCACACGGTCATAGTCTACCTTGTCGACATCGGCGGCAACGAAAGGTCTTACACGCGGATGATTATTGTAAAGCGCTACAACCATGGTATCACTGAGTGCGGTATTCGGGTTCAGGTTCCTGTCCTTGAGGCTGTTGCGCATGCGTGTGGTATATGACTCGAATGCCTTCTCATCCTTGCGTGGCGATGTATACTTCAGATACATTAGCTGGAACATCTCCTCGGCATCCTTGGGTGAACACCCTGCGCTGATGACATCGTAGAACGAACTGCTGCCTACGTTTGCCGATGCTGTACTGCCGCTCATCTTCTTGCTGAGCTGGTTTGCGTCGAATGCACCGTAACCGCCGATTGATGAGAGTGCCGGGAGCATGCCGATGTTCTCCTTCTCGCTGTCGGGGTAACGGTTTGTTCCGCCAACCTTGTAGCCGCTGAGATTTATTATATCGGCCTGGAAGTCTGTAGGCTTGAGCACAACCTTTATTCCGTTTGAGAGAGTCCAGATTGTTGAACCCCACTTACCCTCCTCGCTCTTCACGACTTTGCCGCCTTGAGGAATTTTCTCGAGAAGAGGCGCATCAACGGCATTATCCTCGTATGGAGTGATTCTTGCGTTACCGACCATCTTGAGGAGCATCTCGATGTCTTTCTTGCCTGGGTATACCATGCCTTCACGCTCAGGAGCGAAAGAGACAGCCACGCGGTTGTCCTCGCGGTGCAGAGAAGGTATTACCTCATTGATTTCATCGAGTGTGAGTGAATTGATAATATCAATCGATAGCTGGTACTCCATCTCGGGAGCCATCATGTCAATCTCATCAAGGAAGTGACGCACACAGTTCTCGACATAGTAGTCGTTGGTACGCTTGTCACGCTCGGCATACCATGATTCCATTCTTGCGAGCATGCTCTCCTTCATGCGGTTTAATTCGGGCTCGGTAAAACCGAAACGGCGTGCACGCTCAACCTCGGTGAATACCATGGGAATTGCCTCAAGTACCTGCTCGGGCTTGCATTGCACCATTATGGTAAACGCTTTCTTTGTCTCTGTCACGCCGAAACCACTGTAGCCTACTCCGGCACGCAAATATGGCGGGTTCTCCTTGCTCATGATTTCAGAGAAACGGCTGTTGAGCAATGAGATTGCAACAGAGCGCTTTGTGTTGTCGCGGATATACTCCTTTGTGTTGCGCTGGTCGCGTGACGGGACATCGTGCTTGTACATGAACTGCAATATGTAGTTCTGCTGCTCCTTGTCAATCTGCTGCGAGAAAATCATCTCCTTGTTGTCCTCTACAGGGTAGTATATGCGCTCGGCGGGGTTCTTTGCCTTCTTTATTTTCTTGAATATCTTCTTGATTTTCTTTTCCACATCATCAACGTCAATGTCGCCGACAATTATAATACCCTGCAGGTCGGGGCGGTACCACTTCTCATAGTAGTCGCGCAGAGCCTGATGCGGGAAGTTGTCGACAACCTCCATTGTACCTATCGGAAGGCGTTTGCCGTAGCGGCTGCCCGGGAAGATGTCAGCAAGCATGCGTTCCTGCATACGCATCATCGCAGTGTTGCGGCCGCGCCACTCCTCATGGATTACACCACGTTCCTTGTCAATCTCTTCGCCTGCGAGTGTAAGGCCGTCGGCCCAGTCACGGAGAATCCATAGACATGAGTCAATGGCACCCTCAACATCTACCGGTACATTGTTGATGTTGTACACAGTCTCATCGATTGAGGTGTATGCATTGAGGTCGGCTCCGAACTTCACGCCTATGCTTTCAAGATAGTTGATGAGTGACTTGCCAGGGAAATGGTCGGTTCCATTGAAGCACATGTGCTCAAGGAAATGTGCCAGACCGCGCTGGTTCTCCTCTTCCTGTATTGAACCCACTTTCTGTGCGATGTAGAAGTTCACAAGATTCTCAGGGTTCTCGTTGTGACGGATGTAATAGGTGAGTCCGTTCTTCAGCTTGCCTATCCTTATCGAAGGGTCGACAGGAAGCTGCTCACCTTTCTGTTGTGCAATGGAGGGCAATGCTATGAGCAGAGCCGCCACCAGCAGCAATAGTGAATTGATTTTTCTCATATGGTTAAAATTTAGTAAGATTGTATCTCTTTATAGTTTTATCGTTTTGGTATGTTCCAATGTTAGCGCGTGCAACCTTTGCACATAGTGCAAAGATACTACAAAGATATGAACAAACGAGCGAGAAACATGAAGTTTACTTCAATGTTTTTCACAGCGAGTGGAGCATATCTTCGCAGTTTACTGCAAAGAATTGAACAAACGAGAAAAAACAGACTTGTTGCGGATACATATGGGTAGTATCCGCAACAAGTGACCAAAAACCTGAATTGTCTGTATTGGGGTTATTTCATATCTTCTCTCTTTATTATGAACGGTGCCGTCTCTCCCTGAATGGCAAGCAGCCTTGTCCTGTCAAGAGTCTCGAGGTCTTCCTCTTTTATTCTGTTGTAATTGTCGGCAGCATATTCAAGGCACTTCCTGAACATTCCTGCCTGACGGTAGAGGTCGGCAATGAGTATTTCCGGTATCCTGCAAAACTCTGTAAGGAACAGCACTGCCTCTGTAAACATTCTCGACTGCTCATATGTCGCCTTCTTCTCCTCTTCAGCCTGCGACGCGCGACGGTAGGTGTCGTTGTACTGCTGGACATACTGCATGAAAAGATATGACATGACCTCTGGCGGCAGCGATTCCATGAACTCCCTATCGGAACAGACGGCAGCGTATTCTTCAATATCCACCCGGCCGTCATCCAGCGGCTCGCTGCCGAATCCGCGTTCCGCTTCATTGATATCCACGAAATAGTAGTTGCCGCAGTGCGGACATCGCTGCATGTATGATATCTGCCAGTCATTGCATGCCTCTATCCTGCCGTCCGACCAGTACGTACACATATTACCGGTGTATGGCATCTTCCTCACACGTTTCTCGTTTTTGCAATGCCCGCATACAAAGATATAGTACTCGCTGTTGCCACCGTAGTTGTAATGGGGGAACATCCTCCTCCGTTTTTCGTGTTGCTCGCTTACGTAGAATTCCATAATGCACAAATAAAAAATGTGCAGTAAATATAATATCATAAAAAAACGGAAGTCAATACTTCATGGCGAAATTAACATCTATTTAACATTTAAAGATGCAGTTGATTGCCCAAACGGAATACTTGATTATGCATTGAACGTTTTTTTCACTATCTTCGCAAAAAGAAAAAGATATTATTATGATTAGATTCGATTCCGATTACATAGAGGGAGCGCATCCCTCAATCATCGAGGCTCTTGTAAAGAGCAATCTTGAACAGCATGTAGGCTATGGCTGTGACACATATTGTGAGCGTGCGCGGAACATCATCCGCGAGCATTGCAAGGACAATACTGTAGGTGTGGAGTTCCTTGTAGGCGGTACACAGGCCAACGTGACAGTTATCGATGCCTTCTTGCGTAGTTATCAAGGCGTGATATCGGCTGACAGCGGACATATAAACGTGCATGAGACCGGTGCTCCCGAGGCTACCGGGCACAAGGTCATCGCTCTGCCCTCGCCCGACGGCCGTCTCTCGCTGGAACAGATTGCCGAGTGCTATCACAACCACTGGAACGACCATTCGCATGAGCACACAGTGCAGCCGGGCATGGTTTATCTCTCATGTTCAGCCGAGAATGGATTGATATACAGCAAGGCCGAGCTGACGGCCATTTCGGAGTTCTGCCATTCACATGGGCTCTATCTTTTTATCGACGGCGCAAGGCTGGGATATGCCCTTCAGTCCGATGCCTGCGATTTCACAATAGCTGACCTTGCCCGCCTTTGTGACGTATTCTACATCGGTGGTACCAAGGTTGGTGCGCTCTTCGGCGAGGCTGTCGTGTTCAAGGGCGAGGAGATGCACCGCAGTTTCCGCTATGCAATCAAACAGCATGGTGGCATGCTAGCAAAAGGACGTCTGCTCGGAATCCAGTTCGAGCAACTCATGAAGGGTGGCGATGATTGTCTTTACTTTAAGCTGGCACGCCATGCAAATACTCTTGCAGCGAGAATCCGTGCCACGTTCGAGAAGAAAGGTATCCCCATGTGGATACATTCAGAGACAAACATGCAGTTCCCCGTTCTTACAAAGGAGCAACAGGATATTCTTGGCAGCAAATATGTTCCCGAGTTCTGGGGAAAATATGACGATACTCACGATGTCGTCCGCTTCTGCACAAGTTGGGCTACCAAAGAGGAGAATGTCGACGCACTATGCAAGGATATTGAAGAACTACTGTAATCATGAACATCGAAAGAATTGAAAAGGTGCTTGCATTCCTTAGTACCAACGGCCTTGAGCACACATATTATACGCACCCCGAGGCTCCTACAATAGATATTGCACGCAAATACTGGCAGAAAGATGGCTCGAAGCATTGCAAGAACCTTTTCTTCCGTAACCACAAGGGCAACCGGCACTATCTTGTTGTGCTCGACTGCGAGCGTGACCTTGATATCCACGACCTCGAGAAACGTCTGCATCAGGGGAAACTCTCTTTCGCCTCTCCGCAGAGAATGGAAAAGTATCTTGGACTTGCACCAGGTTCCGTGTCGCCATTCGGGCTTATAAATGACACAGAGAATCATGTACATCTGTTCCTTGACAATAACCTCAGGAACGAGACATCGCTCAGTTTCCACCCCAATGATAACCGTGCGACGGTGGTAATATCGCAACAGGAATTCATGCGTTACCTCTCTATTGTGGGGAACACGTATGAGTTCATAGAGATGTATTGAATCAATACACGAACGTGAAGAATGAGATTATAGGAATAAGCGCAAATGTGCCGAACATGGTTATCAGCAGCAGATAGACGTCCGATACTTGGTAACCACTTCTTGTATACTGGTCCGATATCCAGTCCCTGCGCGACCCGCGTTGCATCTTCTTCTTTGTATAGGTATAGAGCCTGTACATTCCCCAGCCTGTAAGGGTGCCGATGAGTGTTCCGGCAATGATGTCGCCCGGATAATGTACACCAAGATATATGCGGGTGAATGCGTTCATAGATGCCCACAGTATAAGAGATACAGAGAGAGCCCTGTTCTTTATAAGCAGAAGGATAAACACTGCAATGCCGAATGAATTTGATGCATGGCTAGAGGTAAAGCCATAATCCTTGCCGCGGGTCTCTCCGACCACATCCACAATATACATCAATAGCGGGTCACGTGTAGGACGCCACCTCTCGAAGAAAGGCTTGCATATAGTCGATGAGATAGTGTCGGTTATCGTCACGACAAGTGCTATGAACAGCAGCAGAATAAGGAAATCCTTAAGGCTGTTGTTCTTTATGAGTACGTATGCAAGCATCAATGCAAGAGGAATCCATATTGCCATTGAAGTGTATACTTTCATCACTCCGTCCCAGAAGAGGGAATCGCTGCCATTGAGTGACAACAGCAGATATTTGTCGATGTCTATTAATGTGCTTAAATCCATTCTGTGGTGTTGTTTGTGCCTGTTCTTCTACCCTATCAACAATGTCAGATTCTTTCGATGTCGTTCTTCTTTACCCAACCGATGGTTCCGTCCTCAAGTTCAATCTCTTTCCAATCCTCTATCGAATCATCGGTTATTGTCACCTTGCGACCTTCGTGAATCTTCATCAGTGCAGTGCTTGAGCCTGGAGCGCTCATCATTGTTACCTCCTCTTTCATGACAACTGCCTGTGTGTTGTCGTTGAGCATGCTGTTCATATTATACGCAGCGATGTTTGCAAATAGTGTAATGACCACTCCTGCTATTATCATTATGAGGCCGGTACGGCGTACTCCGTTCCTTTGTACAAGCAGGAACAGGAGAAGCCCGACAAGTGCCGCAATGAACGCAACGACGGCGATTGTCGCCCATACATCGACGCTCAACAGGTTTACGATAGCATGGAACCATGCAATAAAGAAAAGGTCGTGCTGTTCCATTACCTCATCCTTTGTACGGCTCTGGGCAAACTCAAGGTTGGCCTTTATATCTTCATCAGTAGGGTCAAGACGCAATGCACGCTCGTAGTTGAGAATGGCCTTGCCTATCTCGTTCGAGCGAAAATAGGCATTCCCCAGGTTGTAGCGGAGAGGGGCCGTGGCACCGTTCTCTTCAATCACAGCCTCGTATATCTCAATAGCCCTGCCGTACTGCTTCCGGTCATATGCCTCATCGCCGGCAATCTTTGTCAACGATGTGCTTGTGGCCTGCGGTAGGGGTTCTCCTTCAATGTTGCCGTTTTCGGAATAGGCAACAGAAATGTTCAATGCAATGAGCAACAGTATGTATGATAGTCTCTTCATCTTTCAATAATTTAGGCTCTTCCTATGGTTTATATATGATATGGTTTCATTCAGCGGTTTACATGGCTTTATCTCGCCGAGCCGTTCTTTATGGAGTTCTCCATCTTGCTGATAACATTAATCGACATGGTGTACAGTCTCTCCATTGCCGCTTCCTTGTCGCCCGGAGCATAACGCGCGAACTCTCCTTCGCTCAGTATCTCCTGGAATTCGGTAACAAGTTCATCGCTTACGCCACGTGACAACAATGTGCTGGCAATGTTCTCCTTGGAAAGTTGCGACATCGGTATGCTGAGCTTGTCGCTTGTGTAGCCCCACATTGCCTTGAGAATCTCATCGTAGAATTCATTTACCTTGTTCTCCTTCATCAGCGTCTTTGCAACCTTGAGACGTCTTGTAGCGACTTTATTCGCCTTTTTGGTGCGCACCAGCGATGTGTTCGCATTCTCGGCCACCTTCTTGCGGTATATCACAAGGAAAAGGAGTACAAGCAATAAAGATATTGCATATGAAAGCATATAACGTGAGGAACCGAAGAAGATACTCTTCTCAGCTTTGCCCTCATCGCCATACTTGATGTGGCGTATATCGCTTGCCAGGACCTTGCCTTTCTCCTTGTTTATTTGTGTGTTGTCAATGAGTGTTACAGCGGCTTCACTACCCTTCTCTACCTCAACGGTATATTCTTGGGTCTTAAGTGTTTCATAGCTGCCGGTTGAAGTATTGAAGAAAGAAAGATGCGCCGATGGTATGGTATAAGTACCGCTTGCCTTGGGGGTTATGAGATACTCATACACCTTCTCGCCCTTGAAACCGTTGGCCGTGAGCCTGAAATTGT
The DNA here is from genome assembly GCA_017536695.1 of Bacteroidaceae bacterium. Lineage (GTDB taxonomy): Bacteria > Bacteroidota > Bacteroidia > Bacteroidales > Bacteroidaceae > HGM04593. The sequence goes on from JAFXGX010000024.1 coordinate 14,110, forward strand.
TTTCAATCACAGGGTCATATGACTCAAATTCGGTAGGTAGCTCAAACTGAGGATTGCCGAGAAGTCTCATGTTTCCGGTTCCTTTGACAATGACCTTAAGGGTAAACTCACTGTTGGTCTTCAGTTTGGTGTTGTTTATGGTGCTCCCGATACTGAACTCTCCCACACCGCCTGAATAGTCTGCAGGCTTGCCGAACGGCAGTTTCTCAACCTCAAGAGAGAGAGGTTTTGTCTTGAGGACCTTCTTTACCTCGACATATCCCGAGAAGCCGCTGAACATCATTTCAAATGGGTCTACGCTGCGACGGTTCTGTACTGCCACCACAGCCTCGAAGTCAAGAGAGGGAATCTCAAGCTTTCCGCTCTGCTGGGGGAAAAGTACAAACTGACGCCACACGATTGTGTTGTAATTGCGTCCATTGTAGTGCTCAAGCTCGAACTGCTTCTCCTGCGGAAGCTCAACCTCCTGAATGTTGAAACCTTTGAGCTCGGGAGTCGGAAAACTGAGGTTTGTCAAGTTGACGGCCGAATATACCTTGTATGTAAGGAGTACAGCCTCCTGCTCATAGACCTTGGTCTTGCTCAGGGTCGCTCTCATGAAAAGGTCTTCGTTACTTATGTTGGCCGAGGTGTTGCTATGCTGTCTACTGTCGCCATTCTGTGCCGCGCTTGACGCCTTGTCTTCAGGTAGTACCTTTATAGACAATGAATTTGATGTGATATCTTTACCTTTTGCATTAATCTTTGCCGGCTGAATGGTGAACTCTCCTTCACTCTTTGGCAGCAGGATGTAGGTAAAAGTTACCGAGACCGAAGATGTCGTTTTTCCATTGACGCTGCTGTAGCTCTGCTGGGTAGATATATTCGGTCCTGAGAGTATGTCAAAGTCGGGCATGTCGGCTATTACAGGTTCTTTGGCATCGGTAGTGTTTACTGTGTATGTAAGCCTGAAATGCTGTCCTAAGACAACTGATTTTGGTGCAGAAGCCACAAATGTGACATCATCGGCAAGTACATTGCCGATGACAGAGATAAATAACAATAATGTAAGTATTATCCTTTTCATCTATATTATAACTGTATTATATGCAAAGTTACACAATTCTCGTTTACCAGTTCTTCTCAAGGTCCATTTTTATGCCTTGTACAGCATTCTTCTCCTCCATTTCCTCGCGCAGTTCCTTTTCATCCTGCATCAGAGCTTCGAGCATACGCTCATAGTTCTCCTTATTGTCCTGCTGCTCCTGTTGTTGGTTCTGCTGCTGGTTCTGTTGTTGCTGCTCTTGTTGTTCTTGCTGTTGATTCTGTTGTTGCTCCTGTTGCTCTTGCTGCTGTTGCTGTTGGTCCTGATTCTGCTGATTCTGCTGCTGCTTCATCAGATATTGTACGACAGCAAGATTGTAACGGGTATTCTCGTTTGCAGGGTCGTTGCGGAGCGCCTCTTTATATGCTGCCTCGGCCTCTTTGAGCATCATTCTCTGGTGGTGCACTAGCCCGAGATTATGGTTCGCCTTTGCGCTCATTTCCTTGTCACTGCTGCCTTTTGCCTCCTCGGCACTCCTGGATATCTTATCCTCGGCATCCGCATATCGCTCAATGATAATTGAATCGGGCACAAGGCCGTTCTTTACCTTATCACTGTTTATGTCCTGATAGTTCTTCATGATGAGGTTCGTACCAAGATTATATGCCGATACCGTATTTGTAGTATCCATGCTGTACGCCTTTCCATAGGAAATCATCGCATCTTCGTACAGGCTATCCTTGTGCAGTTCGTTACCTGAAATCAAATGCTCGTTGACACTTTTTATAAGTGGCGAACCATACGCAACGAGGGAGTATGTAAGGTATGCAACAATCATTGCTGCCACTGCCACAAGTGATATATACAGATATTTTCTTTTAGCGTAGTTCATGATTGAGTAAGCTGGTTTTCTTATCTTTTGTCCTCTCTCTTCCTTGAGGGGCGTGAAACATAATCTATTATAGCCACTGAAACAGAGTCGGCAATGAGCAGCAACAGGGCGAGGAGAGCTATTGCAGCGAACTGCTCACGGAACTTTGTATATACCTCGGACTTCACTTCATCTTTTGTCAGTGTATCAAGTTCCTTACTTATAAGTTCCTGGGCGCTGTTGGTGTTATCCACTCTAATGTATGTTCCGTTTCCGGCTTTTGCTATGCCCATAGCCATTGCCTCATTCAGTCTGGTAACGACAATGTTTCCCTCCCTGTCGCGCAGGAACTCGCCTTTCTTGCCTAAAGGTATCCTGCCACCGTCTGCGGTTCCGATACCCATTACATAAACCTTTATACCCTGTTCTGCCGCCATTCTTGCAGCCTCTTCCGCTCCGCCTTCATGGTTCTCACCGTCAGTGATGAGTATGACAGCCTTGCCAATCTTCTCATTTTCACTGAAACTCTTACATGCAAGGTTTATCGCCTCTCCGACGTTTGTTCCCTGGCGTTTGATGAGCGACGGGTTGACTTGGTTGAGGAACATGTTAGCCGACAGATGGTCGCTCGTTATCGGAAGCTGCACAAAAGCATCTCCGGCAAAGACAATGAGAGAGAACTTGTTCCCCTTGGTCTGCGATATAATGCGGGAGATAAGCCTCTTTGCCTTCTCGAGCCTGTTGGGCTCAATATCCTCGGACATCATCGAATTCGAGATGTCGAGTGCTACTACCACTTCGACACCTCTGGAAACGACTGTCTCCTTCTTTGTGCCATATCGGGGGCGTGCAAGCACGAAGACCATAAGCACAAATGCGGCAAGCAGCAGCCAGAATGTAATTCTCGAACGTAATACGGCGCTGCCTGGCAAGAGGGCTTTCATCAGTTCCTTGTCGCCATAAAGTTCTATATTCTTTCTTCTCCTGTAGTTAGAGTATATGTATACAGCTATGAGCACAGGTATTGCTAATAGCAGAAACAGGAATATCGGGTCTTTGAATATCATATCATCAGCACTTACGGGATTCTTCTAATAATTGTGTAGCGTAACACTATCTCGAGCAGCATGAAGAGTACTGCAGCCAAAGCGAACAGTTGGTAAAGTTCCTCATGTTCCTTGTACTCCTGCACGTTGAGTTTGGTGCGCTCAAGTGCATCGATTTCACTGTATATAGCACTAAGACTCTCTCTGTCGGTCGCGCGGAAATATTTACCACCTGTGGCAGAGGCTATGTTCTGTAATGTTGCCTCATCAATCTCGACAGGGACATTCTGCACACCGTAAGGTGTCGGGTAAGGCGCCTCTTTCTTGTCGGTTCCTACACCTATGGTGTATATTCTTATGCCGAACTCCTTTGCCATCTCTGCTGCCGACTCGGGAGCTATCTCTCCTCTATTGTTCACACCGTCAGTAAGCAGGATAATCACTTTGGACTTCGCCTGACTCTCCTTAAGACGGAGAACGCTGTTCGCTATACCCATGCCTATTGCTGTGCCGTCATCTATAATACCTTTTGCGGCAATGTCGCAATCGACTGCCGAGAGCATGTTGGTCAACGCATTATGGTCCGTTGTCAACGGGCATTGCGTGAAACTCTCGCCGGCGAAGATAGTAAGGCCGATATTGTCATTCTCCCTACCCGCTATAAACACCTTTGCGACATCCTTGGAAGCCTCAAGCCTGTTCGGTTGCAGGTCCATCGCAAGCATACTGGTAGAAACGTCCGTAGCGAGCATAATATCAATGCCTTCCACGTCCTTCTCTTCCCAGGAATCTATGGTCTGAGGGCGTGCAAGCACGATGATAATCATTGAAAGTGTCAACACCCTAAGTACGAACGGTACATGGACAAGATAGTTCCTGAAGCTCTTTATCTTTCCCGCAAAAGGAAGTGTCGTGGAGACCTTCATCGAGGGCTTGAGCCTGCGGCCCATGAGTATGTACCACAATACATATGCTACGAGCGGTATGAAGAGCAGAAGATATGCAATATTCGAAAAAATCATCTCAATTCTTAACTAAACATGTTGTACAAATCTGTTGTCAGCAGGAATATCACGCCCAATACGATAACTGCAAGGATTACGACTGCCGCTATGAGCACCCTCTTGTGAAGCAATGAGCGTTCGTTCACAATCTTGACTTCCGTAGGCTGGACAATATGCTCCTCGGCATTTTTGGTCTCATTCACAAACTCTATTGCATTTGTCATGTTGAGACGGTTCTCACGCTCATCGGGTTTCATCTTGGCGAATTTCACCAAGTCGGCAACCTCAAGAATATCCTTCAGTTCCTTGATGCTCTCTTTATCCTTTATCTTGAGCAGCTCATCAATGATTTCCGAGGTGGTCATCTCCTGTGCATCTATGCCGAAACGGTCGTGCATGTACTCCCTGAGTACATCAGTGAGTTGAGTGTAATACTCTTTCTCGTTACCCTCGGCAGAGAGGGACTCGTTATTCCTTATCTCGTCGATTCTGTTGATGGCAATAACATGTGACGGCAGTTTAGGCTTGACCTTCACTATCCTGATGATAGGTTTGTTCTTAACAAGACTTATAGTTGTCATAACCAATGCCACTGCTACAAGGATGAGGATGATTGCAAGATATATCGCATCGCGGAACTCTTCCCAAGTAAGCTGTACATCAACAACTTCCGCAGGACCTGCGATATTGTTGATGTTGGCGGTGTCAATCTCTACGCTGTATACATCAAGAATCAGCCTGTTCGATGCAAATGTGTCCTTGTCAACAACGACCTCAAACGGAGGAATCTCGTATCGGGTACTGTCAAACGATGTTATCAGGTACTCCTGGATGTAGTTCTTCCTGCCGCCATCGACATTCTGGGAATACTCCTTTGACTCAAGAATCTCAATACCTTCGACAAGTTTCTCCTTTTCCAGCTCAGGAAGCACTACGTTGTAACCGCTGTCTATGCTCAATTCAAGCCTGGCTCTTGTCTGTTCGCCAATCCTCATGGCAAACGTATCGAGCTTGGCATTCAGAATCACATTCTGTGCAGTGGCTGCTGATATCTGTAATAGTAAAACAAGTGATATTATGTATAATACTTTCTTCTTCATTACTTTAAACGCAATTCATTAAAGCATGTCAGAGCTATCCGCGCTGAGCAAAAAGAGTCATAAGAGCCTTTACGTAATCTCCATCCGTGCTTATCGATACCGAGTCAACGCGGCTTCTGTTGAGCGTGTCCTCAAGTTTCGCTTTCTGTTCACGCCACCACTCCCTCTGTGCCGCCTGGACTTTTGATGAAGATGTGTCGACAAACATCTCTTCGCCGCTTTCCGAGTCGCGTACTTTGATGAGTCCTACTCTCGGGAGTTCTGCCAGACGGCGGTCGTACAGCTGTATCGCGACAACATCGTGCTTGCGGTTGGCAATAGTCATTGCATTGCGGAAATCATTGTTGTCAATGAAATCGCTGATGAGAAATGCGGTACAGCGCTTCTTCAAGGCATTGGTCAGATATTGCAACGGAACCGAGATGTCGGTTCTTGAGCTTTCAGGCTCAAAGTTGAGCAGTTCCCTTATTATATAAAGGATGTGCTTTCTGCCCTTCTGCGGCGGAATGAACTTTTCGACCTTGTCGGTAAAGAATATTACTCCAATCTTGTCATTGTTCTGTATTGCAGCAAATGCTATTGTCGCTGCAATCTCGGTAAGCATGTCACGCTTGGTCTGTTTCACGGTACCGAAGTCAAGGCTCTCGGAGAGGTCGACAAGAAGCATGACTGTCAGTTCGCGCTCCTCCTCGAAAACCTTGATGAACGGCTTGTTGAAACGTGCTGTGACATTCCAGTCGATGTCGCGCACATCATCGCCGTACTGGTATTCGCGCACCTCGCTGAAGGACATACCACGCCCTTTAAAGGCCGAATGGTATTCTCCTGCAAAGATGTTATGCGAGAGACCGCGGGTCTTTATCTCAATCTTACGGACTTTCTTTATGAGATCACTTGTCTCCATCAGGGCACTTCAACGCTGTTCAGAATCTGGCTTACAATCTCATCGCTTGTCATGTTGCTTGCCTCAGCCTCGTAGCTCAGGCCTATACGATGACGCAATACATCGTGTGCAACAGCTCTCACATCCTCAGGGATGACATATCCTCTTCGCTTGATAAATGCGTAAGCACGAGCAGCTAAGGCAAGGTTGATTGATGCACGAGGTGAAGCACCGAAGGATATCATATCCTTCAGTTCGCTCATGCCGTATTTCTCGGGGAAGCGTGTCGCGAATACGATATCGACAATATACTGTTCAATCTTCTCATCAAGATATACCTGACGTACGACCTTGCGCGCCTCGACAATCTCCTCGGGCTTGAGAACGGGCTTGACCTCTATCTTCTCGCCTGTGATGTTCTGGCGGATGATTCTCTTCTCCTCGGAGAGCTCGGGGTATGATATCACTACCTTGAGCATGAAACGGTCGACCTGCGCCTCGGGCAGCGGGTATGTACCCTCCTGCTCTATCGGGTTCTGTGTAGCAAGAACAAGGAAAGGCTGCGGCATCTTGAATGTCTCCTTTCCGATAGTTACCTGACGCTCCTGCATTGCCTCGAGAAGTGCACTCTGCACTTTTGCCGGGGCACGGTTAATCTCATCGGCGAGCACGAAGTTCGCGAATATCGGACCACGCTTTACCTTGAACTCCTCATTCTTCTGGCTGTATACCATTGTACCCACAACGTCGGCAGGCAAAAGGTCGGGTGTGAACTGTATGCGGCTGAAATCAGCATCTACCAGCTCCGAGAGAGTCTTTATCGCGAGTGTCTTTGCAAGACCGGGAAGACCCTCGAGGAGTACATGGCCGTCGGCAAGAAGACCGATGAGCAGCGACTCGACCAAATGTTTCTGACCGACAATCACCTGGTCCATTCCTGCCTGCAGATTGGTAATGAAACCGCTCTGTCTCTCAATCATCTCATTCAATTCTCGAATGTCTATTGTTGAACTCATAGCTGTGTTATGTATTTATTATTTTAATTCCTTGTCAAAATTACCTCTTTGGCAACTCATTCAGTGTTAATTTTCCCAAAAGTGCCTTAACCATTGTTAGGCATAACATTATTTAACCCTGGGCACTCATTTCTTTGGCTGCAATCTGGGTATCGACAGCTCCATTCCCACTGCAATGCCGTATGGTTTCTTCAAGTTATTGTGCTTTGCGATGTATGGCCATAGCTTTCTGCTGCCGTAGTAATCATATGCAATCTTCGCAAGCCTCTCATCTTCGGCAACCACATGGACTGCAATATCGCCCTCTGTCACGTACAGTGTGGTATCTGCATCTGTAATATCCCTGTCGCTCCTTGCCGCAAGCTCATCAACCAAGATGAACGAGTATGCTGCATAATCCTCGCCCTCGTTTGATGCCTTAATCTCCTCTATTGGTGTTGCCGGCTCGGCTGTCGTTGCCGAGGCAACAGAATCCTCTATGATAACTGCGGGCTCATTCTTTGTCTCAGCAATAACTTCCTGGCTTGATACAATGTTCACGGCAATCTCTTCGCTTGTCTCATCTGATGCGTGATTCCTGCCCATCATTTTTATTGCAACAAATCCGCATACGGCACCTATTATAAAATAGATGGCAAAGCGCCATATGTTGTTCCTCTTCTTGACAGGTGCTGCATCATTCTCTGTTGCATCATCCGGTTGCGCAGTAGCTGTATTCTCTGAAGTCTGCGAGTTTTCTTTTATATTATCGCTTCCTGCTCTCTCTTCGTTTACGGGTTCCTCATCCCTTGTCTCTTCAGTGACATCATCTGAATAGTCTCCCATAGCCACCCCATCTGTTGTCTCATCCAAAGTAGGCTCAACAGCTGCTGTATCTTCCTCTTCTTCTTCTTCGACTTCAACCCGCAACTCCTCTTCTGATGCAATAGGGCCTGCGACGTTGGAAACGACATTGTCATCCTCATCCCTCGCTTGCTCCTCCTCAATCGGGATTGCGGCCTTTGGCTCATCGTGTCCGTTGCACTCATCCTCAAGAGGCATTTCTTCCTCTATTTCGGCAGCATTGAAAGGCGCAGGCATGTTTTCGCTGCTCTCTTCAGAAACAGCGTCGGAACCGTTTGCCTCATCATCGCTCTCATCCTGATAGTTGTCATCTATCTCTACAGGCTCGAACATGGCAAACGGACGGTTTACGCACTCCTTGAGGCTTTCGGCAGGAACGAATGTCAGTTTCCGATGTCCTTTGATTTCTATTTTCTCTCCGGTATTCACATTGACGCTTGAGCGGTCGGCAACATCTGTGACCTTGAATGTTCCAAGGCCGTTAATCTTTACGATACCGTCCTGCTCGAGTCCTTCAATTATGATATCGAAGAGTGCTTTGGTAAAGAAATCCGCTTTTGCAACGGAAAGCCCGGCCTCCTTTGCGAGCAGGGCGCTTATGTCGGAATGATTCAATTTTTCACTCATGACTAAACCTCCTCCGGTTATTTGAATTTATCCTTAAGTTTGTTGCTCGGACGGAAAGCCGGCTGAATCTTGGGCGGTACAAGAAAGCGCTGTCCGGTCTTCGGGTTTACCGAAACACGCTCCTTCTTCATCTTTGTCTCGATGACTCCAAAGCCCGAGATGTTTATCTGGTCGCCCTCTTTCAAGCGTTCAGTAACTACATTTACGAATGCGTCTACATTCGTAGCCGTTTCGGCGGGTGTCATCCCACACCTTTTCGACAGTCTCGTGATAAATTCCTTGTTGTTCATTCTCTTTAGCGTGATTAATCAACCTCAAACAATCATCCTCGCATTTGTTACTGTATAACCGTTCCCATAAGATCGAACTCTGTAGAATCGGTAATCTGGACATCGTAGAAATTTCCGATAGCAAGCTCGCCTTCGTTTACGTTAATGAGAACCTCGGTGTCCACATCGGGAGAGTCAAATTCAGTACGTCCGATATAATAGTCGCCCTCTATGCGGTCAATTATAGTCCTGGAGGTCTTGCCGACCTTCTCATCGTTGAGTCTTGTGGATATTCTCTGCTGAACCTCCATAAGCCTGTCAAGACGCTCCTGCTTTTTCTTCTTTGAAACACTGTCCCTGTAGTTCTCTGCTGCGTATGTGCCGTCTTCCTCACAATAGGCAAATGCACCCAGACGGTCGAATCTTGCCCACTTTACGAACTCCATAAGTTCCTCGAACTCTTTCTCTCCTTCGCCGGGGAATCCCACCATCATTGTGGTGCGCAGACAAATGCCCGGAACCTCCTGACGCATTCTCTCGACAAGCGCGTAGGTATCCTCCTTTGTGACATGTCGCTGCATCTTCTTGAGTACCTTTGTACTCACATGCTGCAATGCAATGTCAAGATACTTGCACACATTCTTTCTTTCGCGCATCACACGCAGAAGGTCGTAAGGGAAGTTTGACGGGTAAGCATAGTGCAGCCTTATCCACTCCACCCCCTCGATGTCCGATATACGCTCTACAAGCTCGGCGATTTTCTGTTTCTTGTAGATATCAATACCATAGTATGTCAGTTCCTGAGCGATTATCTGGAACTCCTTCACGCCCTTTGATACAAGGTAGTGCACCTCATCGAGTATCTCCTCAATCGGGCGTGACTTGTGAGGGCCCGTGATTATAGGAATCGCGCAGTATGCGCAATGTCGGTTACAACCCTCTGAGATTTTCAGATAAGCATAATGTCCAGGCGTGGTAAGCACGCGCTCCTGAGCTATCATCTCGTTATACTCGTTCTTGAGGTCGGCTATAAGCTCTGTCCAGTTGAACTTGCCATAAAACTTGTCGACCTGCGAGATTTCTTCACGCAGTTCCGTCAGGTAACGCTCCGACAGACAGCCCATCACATAGAGTTTTTTGAGATCGCCCTCATCCTTGCGCTGGCAGAACTCGAGAATCATGTTTATCGACTCCTGCTTGGCATCGCCGATAAAGCCGCATGTATTTATTACGGCAATCTCGCCACAAGGTTCCTCGCTGTCGTGGGTAACCTCATAGCCGCACTCCTCGAGCTGACGCATCAGGTGCTCCGAATCGACAAGATTCTTGGAGCATCCCATGGTTATTATATCTACACGGTTCTTTTTCATTATCCAAAGAGTGAATCAACGAACTCCTCGCGGTTGAATATCTGCAAGTGGTCAATACCCTCGCCGAGGCCGATATATTTTACTGGAATCTTGAACTGGTCGCTGATGCCAATGACAACACCACCCTTGGCAGTACCATCGAGTTTGGTAATGGCAAGCGATGTGACCTCAGTCGCCTTTGTGAACTGCTTTGCCTGCTCGAAGGCATTCTGACCTGTAGAGCCGTCAAGCACCAGCATCACGTCGTTAGGCGCAGTCGGAAGGACCTTCTGCATTACGTTCTTTATCTTGGTAAGCTCGTTCATGAGACCGACCTTGTTGTGCAGACGTCCGGCAGTATCAATTATTACCACATCGGCGTTGTTAGCCACTGCTGACGCCAAAGTGTCATATGCGACCGATGCAGGGTCGGAACCCATGCCCTGCTTTATTACGGGCACGTCGGCACGCTTTCCCCACTCCACCAGCTGTTCAACGGCTGCTGCGCGGAAAGTGTCGGCTGCGCCGAGGTATACCTTCTTGCCTGCTTTTTTGTACTGGTGTGCCAATTTCCCAATAGTAGTTGTCTTTCCCACTCCGTTGACGCCAACGACCATTATAACATACGGCTTACCGGGTGTCGTCGGAATGTTGAACGTATCGCCACAGTCGTTGCTGTTGTTCTCCATCAATAGCTGTGCAATCTCATCCTTGAGCAGCTTATTGAGTTCATTCGTATTCATGAACTTGTCGCGTGCGGCACGCTTCTGCACGCGGTCAATGATTTTCAGTGTAGTCTCTACACCGACATCCGATGTAACGAGCACCTCTTCGAGGTTGTCCAGAACCTCATCATCTATTTCGCTCTTTCCGGCAATCGCACGTGCAATCTTGCCGAATACACTCTCTTTTGTCTTTGAGAGGCCCTTGTCAAGAACCTCTTTCTTCTCTTTGCTGAAAAAACTGAATATTCCCATATTCTCTTTCTTAAGTTATTATCCACTGCATGCCTGCAATCGCTGCACGGCTCTATGCAGAACTGTTATCAATCAAGTTTCAGTACTGCGAGGAACGCCTTTTGTGGCACCTCTACATTACCAATCTGCTTCATGCGTTTCTTACCCTTCTTCTGTTTCTCGAGCAACTTGCGTTTACGTGAAACGTCACCTCCGTAACATTTTGCAGTCACATCCTTACGAACCTGCTTGATTGTCTCGCGGGCAATAATTTTTGTTCCAATGGCTGCCTGTAACGCAATGTCGAACTGCTGTCTCGGTATAAGGTCGCGGAGTTTCTCGCACATCTGACGGCCGAGGCCGTAGGCGTTGTCCACATGCGTAAGCGTGGAGAGTGCGTCCACAGGCTCTCCGTTGAGCAATATATCGAGCTTGATGAGTTTTGAAGTCCTGAACCCGGCGGGATGATAATCGAACGATGCATATCCCTTTGATATACTCTTGAGCTTGTCGTAGAAGTCAATCACAATCTCGCCCAGCGGCAGGAGGAAACGTATATCCACACGGTTACCTGTAATGAACTCCTGTTTCAGCAGCTCGCCGCGTTTTGAAAGGCACAGTGTCATGATTGGACCTATGTAGTCGGCGCGCGTGATGATGCTTGCGTTGATGTACGGCTCCTCGATGTGGTCTATCAGAGTCTGGTCGGGCATGCCACCTGGATTGTGTACCTCCTTGGCCTCGCCCTGCTTGTCGTATACCATATACGACACGTTAGGAACAGTAGTGATAACGCTCATGTCGAACTCGCGGTCAAGACGCTCCTGAACAATCTCCATGTGCAGCAGTCCAAGGAAGCCGCAACGGAAACCGAAACCGAGTGCAGCCGATGACTCGGGCGTGAATGTCAGCGAAGCATCATTGAGCTGCAGTTTCTCGAGCGAGGCACGCAAGTCCTCGTAATCCTCGGCCTCTATCGGGTAAACACCGGCAAAGACCATCGGCTTTACCTCCTCAAAACCCGAGATTGCCGCAGCGCAAGGGCGTGCAATGTGCGTAATGGTGTCGCCCACCTTTACCTCGCGTGATGTCTTGATACCCGAAATTATATAACCCACGTCGCCTGTACGCAGTTCCTGACGTGGCGACAATTCCATTTTCAGAACTCCGATTTCATCAGCGTCGTACTCCTTGCCCGTATTGAAGAACTTTACCTTGTCGCCCTTGCGGAGTACTCCGTTGGTTATCTTGAAGTATGCGATGATTCCGCGGAACGAGTTGAACACCGAGTCGAAAATAAGTGCCTGCAATGGAGCCTCTTCATCGCCTTGCGGAGCAGGTATGCGCTCGACAACGGCAGCGAGAATCTCATCTACACCCATGCCGGTCTTTCCCGATGCCTCGATAATCTCATCGCGGTCACAGCCAAGAAGGTCAACAATTTCATCTTTTACCTCCTCAGGCATTGCGTTTATCATGTCGCACTTGTTTATGACAGGGATAATCTCTAGGCCATGGTCGATTGCCATATACAGGTTCGATATTGTCTGCGCCTGTACACCCTGTGTCGCATCCACGACGAGCAGCGCACCCTCGCAGGCTGCGATAGAGCGCGAAACCTCGTACGAGAAGTCGACATGTCCCGGAGTGTCAATGAGGTTCAGAGTATATTTCTCGCCATTGTGCACATACTCCATCTGTATGGCATGGCTCTTGATAGTGATGCCACGCTCTTTTTCAAGGTCCATATTGTCCAGCATCTGACCTTCGGTAATGTTGATTGTCTTGGTCGTCTCAAGAAGACGGTCGGCCAAAGTGGATTTTCCGTGGTCAATGTGGGCAATGATACAAAAGTTTCTGATTTTTTCCATATATTGTGAAACGTATTTTCGTTATACTGCCGCTTGCTGTCAAGCGGTTTTCGGGCGCGAAGATACGAATAAAAATCTAAATATTATTATTATTTTATATATAAACGCTCATCTGAGGTTTCTGTTGCCAAAGAGGCAAGACTACAAAACAAAGACAAAGCGAAGCCTTCAGGACTTCGCTTTGTAAATATTATTTGATATGTATTTTACTTTTTGAACAGGCCTTTTGCAGCTTTGAATATCTGCTCTGCTGCCTCTTTTTTCTTCTCCTCTTTTGTCTTTGTGGAGTCGCTTTTTGCAGCATTGTTCACATCAACGCCGAGCAGCTTTCCGACAGCATCCTTCGCAGCCTCCTTTGCCGCATTCTTCGCGAGCGCCTCGAGGTCAATCTTAACCTTCGGCGAAGTGAATGTTCCACCGATAGTCATATCAACCGTACCAAGTCGCGCAACCTTGCCCAGAGTCTCTGGGATTGTAATCTTTCCGCGATAGTCAATTGTCTGGTCAAGACCTGTAGAACCGGAGATATTCATCTTGTAATCAGCCAGCTTGATATCGAAAGGTTTAGTGTTGACACGACCGTCCTTGATTGTGAATTCAAGGTTCAAATCCTTCACGCGGGTATTCTTCAGCGATGGTTTCTGCAGTATGTCGGCCACATTCTGTATTACGGTTACGCCATCAAGGCTGATATCCTTTGTCGAGAGTTTACCGTTGCCTGTCATTGTCGGGATGACGGGGCTCATGCTCTCATCGAGTTTTGTATTCAGGTTCATGTTTCCCGAGAATGTACCTGTCAAGCCATTGAAGACAGGAGCCAGTTTCTGCACCATGTCAAGCTCTTTGTATGCCTGTGCGAACACTATCTCCGTGAGGTTAAGCGAGGCATTGAATTCAGGGACTGTCTCGGCCGGAGCATTGTAAAATCCGTTTACTACAATATTGCCACCCATCGTCTCAAGGGAGAGGTTCTTCATGTCAACCTTGCCGTCATGAATCATCAGGTTACCATTCACGTTTCTGAATGCCATTTTCTCGAACAGCAGCTCCTTGAAATCGGCATTCATTGTAAAGTCAAAGTTCTCGGGAACCCTTATCACTCCCATAGATGCCGTATCGGCAGGAACAGCATCCGCATCAGCCTCGGCAACAACCGTGCTGTCCGTGCTCATGAAGTCGTTGAGGTTGAATCGGTTGCTCTTTACATTGAGGGTACCCTTAAGTGTTGTTCCCTTCAGGGCATAGCCCATGTAGTTTTCGAACTTGCTGTTGAGTGTGATATCGTTCTCGCCAATCATGACAGTCGTTTCATCAAGCTGCAGATATCGCGGTGTGAATGACATGCGTGAGTCCTTTATGTCGATTTTCGGCATATCCTCCATCAAAAGGGTCATCCCCTTCAGCCTTACATTTCCTGCTGCCTTTATCTTGTCGTACTGCTCCTTCTCAATGCTCGACATGCGTCCGTTGACACTCATATCGGCATCAATCACACCGTTCAGGGTCATATCCTCAAGAGGATAGATATCCTTAATCTTGCCAAGGTCAAGCACGCCCTTTGCAGCTACGTCGAACTGCATATCACTCATAGGAGTCTTCAAGGTTGCCGACACGCTGAACGGGTTGTTTGCCATCACAAAACTCAAAGGAGCCACTTTGACCGTCGTGAGGTCTATTGCACCGCCGGGGTTTGAAACATTTGCCACGACATTGATTCTGCTTACTCCTGCGGGAAGTGACGGGTACTGGAACATCGCATCCTTGACGTCAAGGTCTACATTGAACTCAGGCACAATGCTGTCGCCCAGGAGAGAACCCTTCGCATATGCTGTCAATGTTGCCTGTCCGTCGGTCTTCAGGCCGTCGAAATCCTCGGTGTACATTGCCGGCACAAGCGAGAGAATCTCCTTGAAACCAATCTCGTTGCTGTTGAGTTTGATGTCCATGTCAATACCGCTATCTGTAAGAGCTACCCAACCGTCAACAGCAGCCTTTATTGCATTCAGCTGAAGAGTATTCTCCTCAAGTGTGAACTTGTTGTTCTCGAGGTCAGCATCAATATTCATGTCAGCTGCAATCTGTGCCTTGTTCAGATATGGGACACCATCCATGCTGAAAGTCAGTGCCTCAATGCAGGTTGCAAGCTCAAGCAGTGTACGCGAGCTGCCGAAGTCGCCTGTACACTCCGCATCCATATTGGCAACCGCTGCATACATGTTACCCTGACGGTCATCATATATGAGATTAAAATCCTCAAGTGTCAGTTTCTGCAACTTTATGCGGAACGGAGAAGATTCCCCCTCTTCAGTTCCGGCACTCTCTTCACTCTCCTTCATTACATCCCAGTTGACGGTGCCATCGGGCATTACGATAGCCTTCACGGAAACCTCATCAAGCAGTACCTTCTGGATATCAAATCCTTCATCACCGAAGAGCGACATCACGTTTACCGCTGCCGTAATCTCATCGGCTGCCAAAAGTGTGTCATTCTCGAACTGCCCTACTCCTTTCAGGTAGAAATCCTCGAGGGTGAGAGAAGCCAATGGAAAATTCCTTATAAGACTTATGTCAAGATTGCCGAAATCGAACCGGGCATTCAGCATCTTGTTTCCTTCCTCCTTTATAAGTGCTTCAATCTTGTCCTTGAACAGATATGGAACACTTACAACCAGCAGAATCACTGCAAGCAGGAAAATGCCTGCAATTTTCAAGATTTTCTTCATAATTATTATGTTTTGTATAAATTTCGCGGTTTACCGCAAAAATAGATAAAAAAATCAAAACTCATCCACATTGCAGACATGCGGATGAATTTTGATTTATTTTAACAGGAAAGTGCAAGTTTCATTTATTTGAAAACATGCTTTCCGTAGTCGACACCTTTCAGTTGGTAATACTTTGCCTCGCCTTGCAGACGCTGCAGAAAATCGTTGTAGTCACGTTTCTCGGCCGGAGTCCAACCAGCCTCGGCAACGGCAGCCAGTCGTGGAAGCATGAGATACTGCACAACCTCGGGCTCTTCGACCCATTCGGTCCAGAAATTGGCTTGCACACCCATATATTTCGGATGCAACTCCGCGGGAACATCATTCATAGGCTTATAGCTATAAACGCGCTCTACTGTCTCATCGCCGTAACCCTGCGAAAGGGGCTCTGTCTCAAGTTTTGACTGGCGACGATTAATATAGTAGGGAATCTGCGGAGAAAGGATTGTATTCATGCCGCGCTTTGCTGCATCCACCGCAGCTCTGTCAGCGCCGATCCATGCCATAATAGTGATGTCATCGCCAAGCGGTTCTGTATTGCCATGCAGCACCTCGTTCCAGAAAATGAGCTTACGCTGCTTATCGGCAGGTTTCTGTGCTATGTGCTCCTTGATTTGCCTGTAAAAATGTATCTGCAGGTCACGGTAGTTAGTTGAGCCAATCTCTTTGAGAAGTGCCTGACACTCTGCGTTACGTTCCCATTTTCCAGTAGGGCACTCATCGCCGCCCAAGTGTATGTAGCCGAACGGGAATAGTTCTATAAGTTCATCAACCACATCCTTTGCGAACTGAACAGCCTTCGGATTGGCCACGTTTATTACATCGCCGGATACACCCTGCCACAACCATACCTCGTGCTTGTTCTCGGGGTCGCAAGAGAGGAACTCGGGGTAAGAGGCGACTGCCGCCTGTGAGTGTCCCGGGATATCCACCTCGGGGACTATCTCAATGAAACGTTCCTTTGCATACTCTACAATCTCTTTCACATCCTTGCGTGTATAATAACCGCCATAGCGCTGTCCGTCAGGCTTTACGTCACCCCAACCGAGCACCTTGCTGTCGCGCCATGCGCCGACCTCTGTAAGTTTGGGGTATTTCTTTATCTCAATGCGCCAGCCCTGGTCCTCAGTGAGATGCCAATGGAAACGGTTCATCTTGTAAGCAGCCATGACATCAAGGATTTTCTTTATCTCCTCCTTGCCATAGAAGTGACGTCCCTCATCAAGCATGAAACCGCGCCAGCCGAAACGAGGCTCATCTTCAATGAAGACGGCGGGTACACTCCACTCTTTCACGTTCTCGTCAGGCACACCAGCCATCACATTACGTGGCATGAGTTGCTTCAGTGTCTGGAATGCATAGAAGAAACCGGCCGCTGTTGCAGCTGTAATATCTATTCTTTCAGGTGCGACAGAGAGCTTATATGCTTCAGCTCCCATGTTCTCATCAAGACTGAGTACAATGTGCGCATCGCCCTTTTTGTTGCTCTTGAGCACATCAAAACCAAGCTTCTTGCCATTCTTCAGTCTGTTCTTTACAACCTTGACACCTGTTGTTGTATTCATCTCCTTGACAAAATTCTCCACAACAGCATCGATACCACTCTCTTTGATTTTCGGATAGCAGACCACAACCTTTCCTTTGAAAAGGAATTTGCCATCGTTCACTTTCATCACAGCGGGCTGTGGAATGAGTGAAATCTCCTGGGCAATGCCTGTAAGTGAAAACAGGCAAAGCAATGCAAACAGTATTTTCTTCATTTTATAAATATTGAATTATAGTTATCCTTTAAAGATACGAAATGTTAATATTATTCTGCTGATATTTGCCGCATTGTCCTTTCAATCAACGAATATAAATCTTCTTGCCATTGGATATATATATACCTTGGCGCATTGTTGATTTTAGTTTACGTCCGGTAAAATCATATAGCTCTTCATCATAAATATCGTTGTGTATTTCATCAACAGCGGTGCTGTTATCAGTACCGGGAAATGTCCCGGTCTGTTCAAAATTCGCAGTGTATGTTATATCCGTTGTTGCAGTAAAGGTATAAGGGTTTTCATTGCTTACCAAATCCTTTCCATTATACCAACCTGTGAAGTTGTAACCATCGTTTGCGCTTGCAGCAAGTGCAACCTCACTGCCTTTTATAACGCGTTTTGTATCTGTTGCCTCGCCGTTGATTGTAACAGTTCCGCCATCGCCAGCTGTAACGCTGATTGTATATGTCATAGGCGCATTGCCGCCGCCGGTAATGTTGAACCCGCCACCATTCTCGGGAGACAGCGTTGTCAATGTATATGCCACGCCGCCAATCTCTTCCACGCGGATTATACCTCCACGCATAGAGCGCGTTGCGGTCTTGAAGTCCACATCGATGTTGCCCACATTTGTATCAGGCAATGTTACAGCCTTGCTGCCATCAAGCGCAGGAACATTATCGGCAAGTACATAACCGAATGTCTGTCCATAGTCGGTTGACATTGTTATGCGAAGACGGCTGTCTGCTGTAAAATAGTCGCTGTTCACACCCCAACTCACTGTCACTTGCTCACCGGCCGAGTAACTGTTCTTTGCCGGCGACATTGAAGCATTGAATGATGTCCCGCCAACAATCTGAACGGTTGCGTCCCAAACAGCATAGTTGCTATAAAATGGATTTGAAACCAAATAGTCGTATTCTGTATCTGAGGGCACATCGTTCACAAGAATTGCAATGTCATAAGAGCCTGCACTCATTGCAGGAATATCAGTACTGCTTTGTCCATAATAAAAATCATCATAGTATATGTCTGCTGTAAACTTTGGACTGTAATCAATGACATTGCTTGTCTGAGGTATCAAAGAGGCGAAATGCGGCATATAGCCTCCTTCTATAATGTTGCCTACTGTAGAACTGCTGCAGCCTATTGCTGAATATGTAAGCATGTTGCCGTCAGCATCATTTGCATATACCGGTATGGCTATACAAGCACCTTGTGGTATCCTGTAGCTATCTTTCATATTTGCATTGTCGAACACGGGAGCGCTATTGCTGACTTTAACAGCATTATTTGCACTGCCTGCTCCTTTTTCTACAGCAAGGTCACGTATCTTCTTTATTGAAGGATATGAGAAGAAGTCATCTCCGCCGCTGTCCATCAGGCTTCCTTCACCTGTTGTAGTATGTGGAGCGCCGAACATGTGTCCAAGCTCGTGCGCCACGACCCATTTGTCGGTCTTTGAATATCCGCTTCCTTTGGTGTTGCTGCTGTACACGCCGCCCTCTACAGACAGGCCGCTGTTCTCGGCTGTAAGATCACGATGATGTACCCACATACCAACGTCGTATGAGTCGGTGCCTATCAAATCATTGGTATTTGTTGTTCCGTTGGCTTGCAATGTATAAATAAAAGCGTCACTATCTTCATTAGGGAAATAATCGGACTTTACAAGACGCTGGTCTTCAACAACATCAAAACAGATTCCCAACGGAACAAACATCCTGTTGGCAAACTCCTCGCAATCTCTCCAAAACTGCAGCACATTGTTATAATCTTCATCCAAATCCTCGACATAGGCCGAACGGGTTACAGGAATTGCAAGACGGTAATAACGCAATGTGTTATCGCTCGGAATGCTGCCGGATACAGAAGCCCGAGTATTCACCGACATCAGGTCTTGCCCAAAAGTATTGAATGTTGACAAAAAAAGAAATACTAAAATCAAATTAATTGCCCTCATGAGAGTCTTCTGTTTACATACGCAAAATTATATAAAATAATATAATTGTCAAACAATTCATTACGATTTGTCTACCTTGCTTTCTTTTTGTTGGAAACTGTTTTCAACAATATCTTTCAAACAGATTCTAATGATTTTCATTGAATTTCCGTAGCCTCTCCTCGAGCATTGCATAATGGTGAGGCATTATATTCGATGAGCATGCTCTTATGCCCTTTCGTGTTCCCCCTGTCGTCGCAAGGTCAATGCCACTGATGCCATAGTACAACAACTCTTTGAGCAGTTCCCCACCCTCCATCTCCTTGTAACCGATAGTAAAGAAGAAACCGTCACTGACAGGCTCTTCATCATCCTTGTCATATGCAATGTGAAAACCGTTGCGCAGCAAAATATCCTTTATGCGTGCAGTGCGCAAAGCATACTCCTTTATATCCTCTACAAAGCGGTACTCCCCATCACAAGCAGCCTTTAGCATTGCCGCCATTGCACATTGTGCCGAATGCGAGACGCCCGAAGAGAATGAATAAAGGAATACATAAGCGAATGCAGCACCAAAGCGTGCAATGCCGTATCGCTCTTTGAGAGTGTCGTAATGACGCTCATAGAGCGCATTGCTTATGCAGGCCATTGCAATGCGTTGACCGGCGTAACTGAATATCTTTGAAGCGCTTATAAGGATTACATAATTATCGGTATAATGTGACACGCTCGGTTGATAAGGCGGTTGGAAAGGTACACCCAGGTCCTTTCGGAAGTCCATGGTCATGTATGCCATGTCCTCAATGACAACAACATCATACTTCGTTGCCAGACGACCTATGATTTCAAGTTCCTCATCATTGAGACACATCCATGTAGGGTTGTTAGGGCTTGAGTAGAGCACTGCGCAGATATTTCCGTTCTTGAAATAGCTCTCAAGTTTATCTTCGAGAGCCTTACCACGGCATTCGGCAATGTCGAACGATGCAATCTTGACGCCAATCACTTGTGCCTGCATCTTCTGCACAGGGAATCCCGGGTCAATGTAAAGCACTGTATCACGCTTTTCATCAAGCTGTGAGGCAAGCATCAGCGATGCGAACGACGCCTGCATTGACCCTACTGTAGGAATGCAGCCGGCAGGACTTATATCAGTGTTTACAAAAGCTTTAATGAAGCGCGATGCTTGCTCCTTTACCTCTGGTATTCCGTCTATTATGGGATAGACCGATGCAACTCCACGTTGCAGTGCCTCGCACTCGGCTTTTACGCCCACCGCAGAAGGCGGCAAACCAGGAACGCCCATTTCGAAATGGATGAACTCAATCCCTGTACGTGCCTCTGCAGCACGCACAACAGCGCCAATCTGACGTATTGACGCCGAGCGGATATCATCTATTTCCAACTCTTCTACTATTGAATCTATTATTTTTGAATCTACGATACACATTCTTTATACCTCTTTTCTTTGAGTCGGCCTCTATCTTCTTGAGCATTCTCCTTGCCTTGGCCTTACCGAGCACTTTCTTTGCAGCCCGGGAAATACTCTTTCCTTTCTTTTTGTACAGAATGAATAACAGCAAGGGAATCATAAAAACGGGAAATTATAGTAATAAATATAGTTCGTAAAAGGTTTTTATAACATTCAATTCCCTGTCATCCTGAGTGTAACGAAGGATCTCTATTAGCAACCGTTTTAGATGCTTCGCTACGCTCTAGCATGACAAATCCAATAATTATCCTCTCGCGGCTTTGTCATCCTGAACGTAGTGAACCAACGGTCGACACCCGGAGGGGCTAAAGTCAAGGACAATGCTTGCGTTTTCGCTTATTTGTCATTTCGAACGCATGTGAGACGTGTTGTTGAGGGCTTTGCCCGAAAAAATCTCTTATTTGTTTTTTTGAGATGCTTCGCTTCGCTCCAGCATGACAAATCCAATAATTATCTTCTCGCGGTTTTGTCATCCTGAACGTAGTGAAGGATCTCTGTCTTGCACCAAGAACAACAAGCATACTGTTATAGATTCTTCGCTTTGTTACACTCCGCTCAAGAATGACAATTCTCTGTCATTACCACCCCAACGCCTCTGCTAAATCTTTTTTATCAGGATTAACTGTTGCAATAAGTTCATCCTTTTTCGCTCTTAGCCATCCTTTTAGGTGCTTTTCTCTCGCTATTGCTTCATCAACATCGGCAAACTCCTCATAATACAACAAGTCATGACATTTGTATTTTTGTGTAAATCCTTTTATTATCTCTTGCTTATGTTCTAAATATCTCCGGTAAAGATCATTCGTTATGCCAATATACAAAACTGTACGCGACTTGTTTGACATAATGTAGACCCAGTACTGATGAATATTTACCATAGTCTTTTATACTTTTACAAATATCATATATTCTCTCGATCTTGTCATCCTGAGTGTAACGAAGGATCTCTATTTGTAACCGTTTTAGATGCTTCGCTTCACTCCAGCATGACAAATCCAATGATTATCCTTTCGCGGCTTTGTCATCCTGAACGTAGTGAAGGATCTCTATTAGCAACCGTTTTAGATGCTTCGCTACGCTCCAGCATGACAACCCAACAGCATTGCGTAACGCAGCCAACGAAAACAGCACCTTTGTTGTATAAAAGGCTCAATGACAAGGCTTGCGAAGTTTATGTAGTCAGGAGTTTAGTGAACCTAAATGACTAACTACATAAACAAGCATAACGCTGTAAGTGACCTTTTAGACAACAAAGTATTAATCTTCCATAAGCTTACGATACCTGGCCTTCTTCGGTTCCTCAATGCCCAGACGACGCATCTTGTTCTCCTCGTAGTCAGAGTATGAACCCTCAAAGCTGAATACATTACCGTCACCCTCGAATGCAATGATATGAGTACAGATACGGTCGAGGAACCAACGGTCGTGGCTGATTACAACTGCACAGCCTGCGAAGTTCTCAAGACCCTCCTCAAGCGCACGCAGTGTGTTCACGTCAATGTCATTGGTAGGCTCGTCAAGGAGGAGCACGTTGCCACCCTCTTTCAGAGCCATTGCAAGGTGCAGACGGTTACGCTCGCCACCTGAGAGCACACCGCACTTCTTCTCCTGGTCGGCACCCGAGAAGTTGAAACGTGAAAGGTATGCACGCACATTGATTTCCTTACCGCCAAGACGCATGAGCTCGTTACCCTGGCTCATTACCTCATAGACGGTCTTGTCAGCAACAATATCCTTGTGGTTCTGGTCAACGTATGCAATCTTTACGGTCTCACCAACCTCGAATGTACCCTCATCGGCAGTCTCAAGGCCCATAATCATGCGGAAGAGCGTTGTCTTACCCGCACCGTTGGGACCAATCACACCCACAATGCCGTTAGGGGGGAGCATGAAGTTGAGGTTGCTGAAGAGATGCTTGCTGCCGAATGATTTGCCGATGTTGTCGGCAATGATGACCTTGTTACCGAGACGTGGACCGTTAGGGATGAAGATTTCCAATTTCTCTTCGCGCTCCTTCTGGTCTTCGTTGAGCATGCGCTCATATGAGTTAAGACGCGCCTTACCCTTTGCCTGGCGAGCCTTGGGCGACATGCGCACCCACTCGAGCTCGCGCTCGAGAGTCTTGCGGCGCTTGCTTGCGCTCTTCTCCTCCTGCTCCATGCGCTTGGTCTTCTGCTCAAGCCATGAAGAGTAGTTACCCTGCCAGGGAATACCCTCGCCACGGTCAAGCTCAAGAATCCAGCCCGCAACGTCATCGAGGAAGTAACGGTCGTGGGTAACCGCGATTACGGTACCCTCGTACTGGTTCAGGTGCTGCTCCAACCAGTCGATACTCTCGGCATCGAGGTGGTTGGTAGGCTC
>JAFXGX010000096.1 GCA_017536695.1 Bacteroidaceae bacterium
CTTCTATACTACATCAGTATGGTATTTACTTCGTCAAACTCAAAAATAATCAGGATGTATTTGAAGACTTTCTGTGACTCAGATCTCCCTACAAAGGGATTTAAAACGCAGCGTGCAGACTCGGCGAGCATAGGCCTATGTCTCCCGAGGAGATTGAAGCAGAGCGTAATAAGTGATTCATAATGAGAAAGAGACCGATATCGGTCTCTTTCTCATTATGAATGTTTAATGTTTAATGTTTAGTGTTTAATGTAGATGGGGTAATTCGTTCGCTGGCACGGGCCTTAAACATCATAGGCACATTCTTGCCACTCTCTCCTTCATTACCTTTTCGGCACCAAGGATGATGTCCTCAATGATTGCTGCAGCAGGTTCTATCTGCTTTACCATGCCTGCACACTCTCCTGCCATGTAACTGCCGTCGATGTCACCCTCCTGCACTGCCTTGCGCAGTGCACCTCCACCGAATGCAAGAACCTCCTCGGGTGTTACATTGGGGTCGCTCTCCATCTTTGCGAATGTTCTTGAGAACGGTGTCTTGAGCGAACGTACAGGGTGTCCCAATGACTTGCCTGTAACGATGGTAGATATGTCTGTTGCCTTGAGGATTTTCTCCTTATAGTTTTCGTGCACATTGCACTCTGCTGCAGAGAGGAAACGTGTTCCCACCTGTACGCCCTCGGCGCCGAGCATGAATGCTGCTGCTGCGCCTCGGCCGTCGCATATACCGCCGGCTGCGATTACAGGAATCTCTACGGCGTCGACAATCTGTGGTATCAGCGGCATTGTGTGCAGCTCGCCCACATGACCGCCTGACTCTGCGCCCTCGGCAACAATTGCGTCGACACCTGCTGCCTGCATCTTGATGGCATGGGCAACGCATGCGATGACAGGAACGACCTTTATCCCGTTCTCTTTCCACATGGGCAGGTATTTCGCGGGTGAGCCGGCACCTGTGGTAACTATCTTCACACCCTCTTCAACAATCATCTCGGCAATCTCCGCCGCATTGGGAGCCTGAAGCATTATGTTTACACCGAAAGGCTTGTCGGTAAGGGTCTTGCACTTGCGGATTTCGTTCCTTACGGCCTCGGTTCCCGCATTGATGGCCGATATAAGGCCCAATCCGCCGGCATTCGACACCGCTGCGGCCAGTTCCGCATCTGCTACCCAGGCCATTCCGCCTTGAAATATGGGATATTCAATCCCAAGAATCTCGCATATTCTGCTTTTGATCATAATTCTGACTTTATATTATTTTTATACGCTGCAAAGTTATATAATTAAGCCACCGGCCAAAAATATCTTAATATAGTTTAACCGTAAAAGGATTAAAATGGCTTGTTTGTGGGTAAAACCGACCATGTAATGGTTACATGGCTTTAAAGGGTGGCCGACTTGTGTGGGGTGGCGTCAGTCGCCGAGCCCCTCAAGGTGGCGGAACCTGTTCACGAACCTGAACCTCTTCTTGCGTGTATTGATATTGGGATGATAGTTACGCGATATCTTTCTGCGGCGTAACTTGACTAATGCTTTGGCAACAAAAGCAAATATAAGAACTCCTATTATTATAATCCATACAATCATAACTGAGGTTGTTAAGGGTCAATAATTGGGGTGTAGTCACTCTATCGTTTGCAATGTATAAGTTTTTGTAAAAATAAGCAAACAAGCATCTCCCTTTTTTAATATTTTTAACAAAAACGGAATACTCTTGATTTATTCATTTTCCCATTCAAAAAAAGTGGGATTGTTGATATCTTTTTTTCTCTTTAACATTGATATTTGTATATATTGATTATTTTTGCCTACCGTTCTATTTCTGGAAACAAAAAATCCAATATATATGATTCAGACTGTTGTAAAGCGCGACGGGCGTATTGTCGGCTTTAATGAAGAGAAAATTATTACGGCTATCCGTAAGGCCATGCTTCACACCGACAAGGGTGAGGATATGTCGCTCATCCGTCAGATTACCGACCACATTTCGTTCCGCGGAGATGCGCAGATGACTGTGGAGGCTATTCAGGACATGGTGGAACTTGAGCTCATGAAGAGTAGCCGCAAGGATGTTGCACAGAAGTACATCGCTTACCGTAACCAGCGCCGTATTGCGCGCAAGGCGAAGACACGTGACATCTTCCAGGAGATTATCAATATTCAGTCGAACGATGTTACCCGCGAGAATGCGAACATGAACGCCGATACTCCTGCGGGTATGATGATGAAGTTCGCCAGCGAGACTACAAAGCCTTTCGTTGATGACTTCCTATTGAGCGAGGAGGTCGTGGATGCCGTGCATCACAACTATCTCCACATCCACGACAAGGACTACTATCCTACAAAGAGTCTCACATGCTGCCAGCACCCGCTCGACAACATCCTGCTCAACGGTTTCAACGCAGGGCATGGCGAATCGCGTCCGGCAAAGCGCATTGAGACAGCAAGCATCATCGCCTGTATCTCAATGGAAACTGCGCAGAACGAGATGCACGGCGGTCAGGCAATACCTGCCTTTGACTTCTATCTTGCACCGTATGTGCGTGCCAGCTTCGTTGAGGAGCTGAAGGCTATTGAGGAACTGACCGGTGCCGATTACTCGCATCTTTACAACAAGGAGATTAAGGATTATGTGGAACAGCCTCTTGACTTTCTTAGCGGAGAGGAGCGCATCCTGCAGCATGCCATGAACAAGACTGTATCACGCGTGCACCAGGCAATGGAGGCGTTTATCCACAACATGAACACCATACACTCACGCGGTGGCAATCAGGTTGTGTTCAGCTCAATCAACTACGGTACGGATACCTCTGCCGAAGGACGCTGCATCATCCGCGAACTTCTGAACAGCACATATCGTGGTGTGGGCAACGGCGAGACAGCAATCTTCCCCATCCAGATATGGAAAAAGAAACGTGGCGTGAGCTATCTGCCCGGTGACCGCAACTACGACCTCTATCAGCTTGCATGCAAGGTTACGGCACGCCGTTTCTTCCCCAACTTCCTGAATCTTGATGCCACATTCAACCAGAGCGAGGAGTGGAAAGCTGATGACCCCAAGCGTTACATGCATGAGGTCGCTACAATGGGTTGCCGCACACGCGTATATGAGAACCGTTTCGGTCAGAAGACATCTGTCGGTCGTGGTAACCTCTCGTTCTCTACAGTCAATATCGTGCGCCTCGCAATAGAGTGCATGGAGGTCGAGAACAAGGAGCAGCGTATCTCTATGTTCTTTGCCAAGCTCGACAATCTGCTTGACATTACAGCGCGTCAGTTGCACGAGCGCATGGAGTTCCAGAAGAGTGCCTTTGCAAAGCAGTTCCCGCTTGTGATGTCGGCACTATGGATTGGCAGCGAGAAACTGAAGCCTAACGATACCATCGCCTCTGTAATCAACCAGGGTACATTGGGTATTGGTTTCATAGGTCTTGCCGAGTGTCTTGTGGCGCTTGTGGGCAAGCACCATGGCGAGAGCGAAGAGGCTCAGGAGCTTGGCTTGCGCATCATCACGTACATGCGTGACAGGGCAAATGACTTCTCGGAGCAGTACCAGCATAACTACAGTATACTCGCGACTCCAGCCGAGGGCCTCTCGGGCCGCTTCACACGTGGCGACCGCAAGCGTTTCGGCGTGATACCGGGTATTACCGACCGCGACTACTATACAAACAGCAACCATGTTCCTGTATATTACAAGTGCAGCGCACGTCATAAGGCCGAGGTTGAGGCTCCTTACCATGACCTCACACGCGGCGGTCACATCTTCTACGTTGAGATTGACGGCGATGCTACACACAACCCCGAGGCAATCATGCGTGTAGTTGATATGATGGACAAGTATAACATCGGTTACGGTTCGGTTAACCACAACCGCAACCGTTGCCTCGACTGCGGCTACGAGAACTCTACAAAGGACCTTCAGGAGTGTCCGCAGTGTGGCAGCAAGAACCTTGACAAACTTCAGCGCATTACAGGTTACCTTGTGGGAACAACTGACCGCTGGAACAAGGCTAAGCTTGCAGAGCTCAATGACCGCGTAGTTCACGAATAAAGGTCTGCTGTCATTCTGAACAACGTGAAGAATCTATAAGATACTTCGTTCACTCAGTATGACATGGCAGGAGCCAAGTCCCATTTCTGATAATGACAAAAATATCCATACTCGACATTGTGGAGGACACTACGGTCGATGGTCCGGGATTCCGCACGACAATCTATTGTGCCGGTTGCCCGAACCATTGTCCAGGGTGTCATAACCCTCAGTCATGGGATATTGCCAATGGCCATGATGTCGATATCGAGGATATTATTGAGACAATCCTTGCCGACCCTTTTGCCGATGTGACCTTCTCGGGCGGCGACCCTATGTTCCAGCCTGAGGGCTTTGCGGAGCTGGCCCGTGCTATAAAGGAGCGTAGCAGCAAGAATATATGGTGTTACACGGGCTATCTTTTTGAGCAGATTCTTGGGAACCCAGCACAACGTGCGTTGCTTGAACAGGTGGATGTGCTTGTTGACGGACGTTTCGTTGAGGCTCTGCGTGATGAGCAACTGCACTTCCGCGGCAGCAGTAACCAGAGGATAATAGATGTCAAGCGCTCGCTTGAAGAGGGGAAAGTGGTAGTGCTGGATATTTGAGGCTCCACTTTCAAACTCCTCCGTCACTGCACTTCGCTTGTGCCACCTCCTCTTATTTGTAATCTAACCTGAGTTCGATATAAATTCAACCAAGTTGCGAATCTGTCATTCTATATTTGCATTGTCATTGACTCGTTTTGCTTTTCGCAACCCAAACGGCATAACCTACTGCTATGCTACGTTTGACCTGTTGCTGCAAAACTCGTCGATAACAAAACAAAAGAGCATTGGTTCGTTCATTGTTACACTAATGAACTCACCGATAACAAAAC
>JAFXGX010000097.1 GCA_017536695.1 Bacteroidaceae bacterium
GCGTAAAAATGAAATCCCTCAGAATTTTACGTTGAGCCGAATTCGCTTTGCGCATCCCCTCGCTGCCGCGGGCGTCTATAACGAGTGGAATTCGCTTTGCGCATCCCCTCGCTGCCGCGGGCGTCCTTGCAATAACCCATAATAAAAATGCACTCAAGCGAGCTTGGTGCATTTTCTTATGTGTTATTGCGGAAAGAGTGGGATTCAAACCCACGGTACACTAAAAGCGTACGCCGGATTTCGAGTCCGGTCCATTCGATCACTCTGGCATCTTTCCAGTGCAAAAGTACAACATTTCGTTTTCTGTGCAAAAGAAACAGCTCGTTTTTTAAGGTCACATCAAAAGTGCGGTGGGCATAACCGACAAACTACTCTTGCTAAACTAAAGGAGCTGTGCCAAAATGCAATTTTTGACACAGCCCCTCAAATATTAATTCCTAAGAAACTTGAATGTTATTCTGCAGTCTCCTCTGTGCTCCAGTCAAGTTTTGCCATGCGCTGGTAGCTTGCATAACGCTTCTTGGCCATGTTCTCGGCTGCCTCGAACAGTTCGTGTGCCTCAGCTGGGAACTGCTTTGCAAGTGAAGCGTAGCGAACCTCGCCCTGCAGGAACTCCTGGAACTTCTCCCACTGTGGCTCCTTGCTGTCGAGTGTGAATGGGTTCTTGCCCTCATCCTCGAGTGCAGGGTTGTAACGCCACAGGTGCCAGTAACCGCACTCAACGGCTGCTGACTGCTCGGCCTGTGCTTTGCCCATACCACGCTTGATACCATGGTTGATACATGGAGCATATGCAATCACAAGTGATGGGCCCGGATAAGCCTCGGCCTCGCGGATAGCCTTCAGACACTGGTCGTAGCTTGCACCCATTGCAATCTGTGCAACGTATACATAGCCGTATGTAGTAGCAATCATACCAAGGTCTTTCTTCTTGATGCGCTTGCCGGCTGCTGCGAACTTGGCAATGGCACCGAGTGGAGTGGCCTTTGAAGACTGACCGCCTGTGTTAGAGTATACCTCGGTATCCAGAACAAGGATATTCACATCCTCGCCCGATGCAATCACATGGTCGAGACCGCCGTAACCGATGTCGTATGATGCACCGTCACCACCGATAATCCACTGTGAACGCTTAACAAGGTACTGCTTGATAGCGAGAATCTGCTCACTTGCGTCGCTCTCGAACTCCTCGCAAGCCTTGATGATGGCAGGAGTAATCTCCTTTGTCACCTCGGCGCTGTTCTTGTTGTCAATCCACTTCTGAGCAAGCTCCTTCACATCCTCGGGACAGCTGCGGTATGTCTGAATCTCAGTAAGCAGTCTCTCAAGACGCTCGCGCATCTTCTTCTCGGCGAGCTTCATACCCAAGCCGAACTCGCAGAAGTCCTCAAACAGTGAGTTGCCCCATGCCGGACCCTCGCCCTTCTCGTTTGTGGTGTATGGTGTCGAAGGTACAGATGCTGTGTAGATTGAAGAACATCCTGTAGCGTTGGCAACAACCTGACGGTCGCCGAACAGCTGTGTGAGCAACTTCACGTATGGTGTCTCACCACAACCTGAACATGCACCTGAGAACTCGAAGAGTGGAGTAGCGAACTGTGAGTTCTTCGGGTTGCTCTTGACGTCAACCAACGCCTGCTTGCTCTTCACGTTCTTCACGCAGTAATCCCAGTTAGCAGCCTCAGCTCTCTCCTCTTCCAATGGAACCATTGTGAGAGCCTTGCCGCCGAGCTTTGGATTGCCCGGACAGATGTCGGCACAGTTGCCGCAACCGAGACAGTCGAGCACGCTCACCTGGATGCGGAACTGCATACCCTTCATGGCTGCAGGAGCCTTCATCTCAATCTTGTCGGCATTGATGCCTGCTGCCTCAGCCTCATCCATTACAAACGGACGGATAGCAGCATGAGGACAAACGAATGAACAACGGTTACACTGGATACAGTTCTCGGCATTCCAACGTGGAACGAATGCGCTCACACCGCGCTTCTCATAAG
Organism: Bacteroidaceae bacterium; assembly: GCA_017536695.1. Taxonomy (GTDB): domain Bacteria; phylum Bacteroidota; class Bacteroidia; order Bacteroidales; family Bacteroidaceae; genus HGM04593. Next base: position 1,998 of record JAFXGX010000097.1, read on the forward strand.
CCGATGTACCTACAGGCCATGTACCGTCCTCAAGGCCCTTGAATGCAGAAACAGGGAGCTGTGCACCCTTCTGTGCATTGATGGTACGTACAATCTTTGTGATGAACTCAGGCTCGTTTCTCTTCTCCTCAACATCTGCGGGGAGCTTTGACCAGTTGGGGTCGATAGCCAGCTGACGGTACTCGCCACCGCGGTCAACGGCTGCGTAGTTCTTGTCAACTACATCCTGACCCTTCTTGCCGTATGACTTCACGATGAATTTCTTCATCTGCTCAATTGCAAGGTCAACAGGGATGACCTGAGTGATGCGGAAGAATGCGCTCTGGAGGATAGTGTTCGTACGGTTGCCGAGACCAATCTCCTGTGCAATCTTCGTAGCGTTGATGTAATATACTGTAATGTTGTTGTCTGCAAAATACTTCTTTACGTTGTTAGGCAGGTTCTTTACGAGTTCTTCACCTTCCCAAACGGTGTTCAGAAGGAATGTACCGCCCTTCTGCAAACCGCGTGTAACGTCGTACATGCGCAGATAAGCCTGGACGTGGCATGCAACGAAGTTAGGAGTGTTCACAAGATATGTACTGCGGATAGGCTTGTCACCGAAGCGCAGGTGTGAGCATGTGAAACCGCCCGACTTCTTAGAATCGTAAGAGAAGTATGCCTGACAGTGCTTCTTGGTGTTGTCACCGATAATCTTTACAGAGTTCTTGTTCGCACCTACTGTACCGTCGGCACCAAGGCCGTAGAACTTAGCCTGGAACATTCCGTCAACAACTGCAATCTCCTCCTTTGGAGGCAGTGAGAGGAATGTTACGTCATCCACGATACCGAATGTGAAGTGGTTCTTCGGCTCGGGCAATGCAAGGTTCTCATATACACCCATGATTATGGCAGGTGTCGTGTCGCATGAGCTCAGACCGAAGCGGCCGCCCACGATAATCGGGTTGATTGCCTGCAGCTCGGGAGTGCTGTTGAATGCCTCTACTACATCCAGATACAAAGGCTCGCCGTTGCTTCCCGGCTCCTTTGTGCGGTCAAGCACTGCAATGCGCTTAACTGTCTTAGGCATTACAGCAGCAAGGTATTTAACCGAGAACGGACGGTAGAGGTGTACGCTTACCAAGCCCACCTTCTCGCCTCTTTCTGTCATGTAGTCGATAGCCTCCTTTACAGCCTCGGTAGCCGAGCCCATTACGATGATTACGCGGTCGGCATCCTCGGCGCCATAGTATGTAAAAGGAGCATAGTTGCGGCCTGTGATAGCCGAAATCTCCTTCATGTACTCGGCAACGATGTCCGGAACTGCGTTGTAGAACGGGTTCTCGCTCTCTTTGTGTGTGAAGAATGTCTCGGGGTTCTCCGCTGTACCGCGTACAACAGGTGATGATGGGCTGAGAGCCCTGTTGCGGAACTCCTGAATGGCATCCCAGTCAACGAGCGGAGCAATCTCCTCCTGCTCTATGAGTTCAATCTTCTGTATCTCGTGTGATGTACGGAATCCGTCAAAGAAGTTCAGGAATGGAATGCGGCTCTTCAATGTAGAGAGGTGTGCAACGGCTGCAAGGTCCATGACCTCCTGTACCGAGCCCTCGCAGAGCATTGCGAAACCGGTCTGGCGGCAAGCCATGACGTCCATGTGGTCGCCGAAGATACTCAATGAGTTACCAGCCAGTGAACGTGCCGATACGTGGAAGACTGTAGGCAGCTTCTCGCCTGCAATCTTGTACATGTTGGGAATCATCAGCAGCAGACCCTGTGAAGCTGTAAAGGTGTTTGTCAGTGCACCTGCCTGCAATGAGCCGTGAAGTGCGCCCACTGCACCGCCTTCAGACTGCATCTCCTGTACCGATACTGTCTCGCCGAAGAGGTTCTTGCGGCCCTGCGCAGCCCACTCATCGACATACTCAGCCATTGTTGATGATGGTGTGATAGGGTAGATAGCTGCTACCTCGGAAAACATGTACGCAATGTGTGCTGCGGCCTGGTTTCCGTCACATGTGATGAATTTTTTTGCTTTTGTCATAACGCAATAGTTTTATGAATTGATATGTTATCGTCAAGGTTGTCAGCATGACAACAAACCACGAGCGGGTGCTGTTGTCGTTGCTGATGAGATGTTGAACAAGCAAAGTTACAAAATAATCGGAAACAGACTCATAAAAAATGATTAAAATGAGTACTTTTGCAAATATTTTTATGATGAGACATCTACGTTCGATATTTTTCCTGTTTGCTCTTCTCTGCGCAACCGTAACGGTAGCACAGAGTGCGTCGCCCAAATACGAGTACCGCGCCGTGTGGGTTACGGTCATCGAGAATCTTGACTGGCCCCGTACCGTTGCCCGCGACAGCGAGGGTATTGAAAGGCAGAAAGCCTCTCTCCTCTCTCTGCTCGACTCGTTGCAGGCAATGCATGTGAACACAGTGCTGCTTCAGACCCGTGTGCGCGGTGATGTAATATATCCCTCAAGAATAGAGCCTTTCTCTTATCTTTTTGCGGGTGCCACAGGCAAGGACCCCGGCTACGACCCGTTGGCTTTTGCCATTGAGGAGTGCCACAAACGCGGCATGCAACTTCATGCCTGGATTGTCGCGTTGCCGCTCGGGAAGGATAACCACATACGCCGTCAAGGCAAGCAGGCCCTTCCCCGACGCCGTCGCGACCTCTGTACCCATTACGGCGGGCAGTGGTATATGGAGCCGGGTAACCCGGCGACAGCCGATTATGTCGTTGAGCTTGTTAAAGAGGTTGTATCGAACTACGATATTGATGGCCTGCATCTCGATTATATCCGTTATCCCGACCGTACTGCAGGGTACCCCGATGCGGCACTCCATCGCAAGTACGGCAAAGGCCTGCCGCTTGCCGAGTGGCGTCGCAGGAACGTCACGGAGATAGCCCGTGCAGTGTACCGTTGCGTCAAGGAACTGAAACCTTGGGTACGTGTAAGCAGCGCTCCGCTCGGTAAGTTCGATGACCTTACACGTTACAGTTCACTCGGGTGGAACGCCTATGATGCGGTATTTCAGGATGCGCAAGGGTGGATGCGTGATGGCATAATGGACATTCTCTTTCCCATGCTTTATTTCAAAGGGAACAACTTCTACCCATTCGTGCTTGACTGGCAGGAGAATTCCTGCGGACGTCATATTGTTCCTGGTGTGGGAGCCTATCGCCTTCTGGATGAGTATGGCGGTTGGTCGCCCATTGAGCTTGAGCGCCAGATGAATACCTCCCGTACCGCGGGTACTGCGGGCACGGCGATGTTTCGTGCCGAGCATCTCATCGGGTGCGCTTATGATGCTTATAGCAGGGTGTATGACAAGCCCGCATTTGTGCCGCCCATGGATTGGGGCAAGGGAAGTGCGCCCTCTTCGCCCGAGATTCTCTTTACAGAGCGTAACGACAGCGTCATGTCACTCCGCTGGAGTGCTGTGCATGGTGCCGTCGGTGAGCCGCCTGTACGTTACAATGTATATGGTTCGCTCGGCGACAGTGTGGACACAAGCAACATCGACAATCTGCTTGCAGCGTCGCTTACAGATTGTTCGTTCGAGTGGCATTGCCGCACTTTTTTGCCGTTGACTGTCGCTGTGACGGCTGTTGATGCCTATGGCAGGGAGAGCGCTCCTGCTGTTGTGGCAAGGGGCGATGAGGATATTTTTGTCGAGGAGTTGCTCCTTCCCGAACAGTCTGTATGGGGCTCGCGTGTCGAGGTCACAGACATCTATGGCCGCCGCATCTATTGGGGCAAGTATTCAAGGCGCATCGTGGTGCGTGGACTGCAGGGTGGGTACTATTTCCTGAAAATATATGACCGTCACGGTGCGTTGACTCATAGCAGGACTTTCAAGGTAAAAACGGAAAGCTGCTCAGAAGGCAAAGTTTAGACAATGCCGGTAGCTGTTGGCTGCACGAAACAAAACTCTCCCTCTTTTGGGAACTCCTCCACCGCAAGCGGTCCCCCGGGCTCTCCCTCTTTGAAAAGAGGGAGTACGGCGAAGCTGGGAGGGAGTTCGTAAAGAGGAGGAGTTGGAGTAAGACGAAGCCGGGAGGAAGTTTGTTATGAGGAGGAGTTGGAGTAAGACGAAGCCGGGAGGGAGTTGTTTGTAGTGTCGGGGTCAGCCCGCCCGGGGCTGCATTTTACTCCTTCTTTCCGCCGAAGATGGAGAAGTGCACGTACCTCTTGGGGTTCTTCTTCAGGTCCTCGAGAAGCAATGTCGCCGCCTCGCATGTGTTGTTCAGCCTCATGTAGAGCGCACTGTCCTTGAGCAGCATTCCTACTGTTCCTTCTCCGTTGTTCAGCGCTGCGGTAAGTTCCTCGACGTTCTTAAGCGATGCCTCGAGTGATGCTACAATCTGCCGGTACTCAATCTCGTTGAGTTTCGATGACAACTCAATCATCTCATCCTCAAGCGCCACGAGCTTGCTGCTTGCTGTGGCAATGTCTCCTTTCAGCAGCTTCTCAATCTCTGCGGCTGTGCTGTTGAGCTGTGCCGACAGCTGTTCGGCGTTCGCAAGCGTGTTGTTTATCGCAGGGTTGGCAAGTATGCCGTTCAGCGATATTAGGATAGAATCAACCTTGGGCAACATCTCGTTGAGTACAGGAATCATCTTTCCAGCCTCATCCATGGCTCCTCCGTTGAAACGTCCTTTCAGTGTGTCGCCGGGCTGCAGGTAGCTGTTGCTCTGGCTCACGATGATGCTTATGCTGCTGCTGCCGAGCAGTTCCAGGTTTACCTCGGCTATGCTGCCTACGGGAATCTCCAGCCTGCTGTCTATCGCAAGCTCTACGAACGCACCGTCTCTTGTCGCGAAGTCATAGTTGATGTCCTGTACGTTACCCACTTTGTAGCCGTTGATGAATACAGGGCTGCTGTTCACAATCTCACCGATGTTATCAAACTTGACATAGTATGTGTTGCCCTTGTCAATGATGCTTATTCCCTTGAAGAAGTTTATTAGAAGGTATATGATAAGCAATGCAAGTATTCCTAAGAATCCTACCCAGAATTCGCGTGTAAATCTCTTCTCTCCCATATTCTTGTATATTGTCTGTTTAATGGAGCAGTCCCCCTCTCTGTCCTGTCGGGGCGGCGCTCCCCTTTATCTGTTGTTCTCCTTGAATATTCTTATGGCCTTTTGCGTGTCGGTTTTCTTGCCGTCGATGAAGGCAATTATGAATGCCTCTCTGAACTTCTTGGAGATATCTTTCCTCATCTGTACAGCCTCGTTATAGTCGGTAGTGCTGCCATATGTATATTTGTAGAGCTTCTTCTCCTTGTAATACTCGGCCTTTACTCCTTTTAACCTCTTGTCGTTGCTCTTCAGTGGCTTGTCTGTGGCAAATATCTGCACCTTGAACACCGGCATTCCCTCTTCGGCAACAGTTTTTCCGCTCTTTTTGTTCTTCGGTGTCTCTATGATGTCATCATCATCGGCACTGCTGTCCTGTGAGCTGTCACTTATCTCCCTTTTGGGGTTGCCGTACAGCTTGTAGTACTCCGAGAATCCTTCAAAGATTCCTTTCGCCAGTTTCTTCTGTCCTGCCTCCGAGGCGATGAACTTCTCCTCCTCCCTGTTGCTTATGAAGCCTATCTCAACAAGTATTTTTGGCATTACCGTCCTGTGCAGCACAAGGAAACCTGCCGATGACACACCGCGGTTGTTCAGCTTTGTGTGCTTTACCATGCCCTTCTGTACAAGCTGTGCCAGTTCGGCGCTCATCTCCATGTCCTGTCCGCGCATGAGCTCGAAGATGATATAGCTCTCGCTTGAACGGGGGTTGAATCCTTTGTATATCTCCTCGAAGTTCTCTTCGGAGAGGATTACTTCGTTCTCGTACATCGCGGCAGCTTTTGCCTCGGCGCTGCTGCCTGCTCCAAGCGTAAAGGTCTCGCATCCGTTGGCGCTCCTGTTCTTCGAGGCGTTGGAGTGGATTGATATGAACAGGTTGGCTCCCGCGTCATTGGCGATGTTCGCACGTCTCACAAGCGGAATCTGTACATCGGTCTTGCGTGTGAAGATGATTCTGACCTCGGGGTACTCATCTTCAATCATCTTTGCAAGCAGCTTCGACACCTTCAGGTTGATATCCTTCTCCTTCGAGCTCCTGCCCAACGCGCCTGGGTCCACACCTCCGTGCCCCGGGTCAATGACAACAGTGAAGGGCTTCTCCTTGCCTTTCTGCCCTTTCTGTGCGTATGCACTGCCAAGGCCGGACAGCAGCACAAGTATTGCCAATGCTATTTTTGCTATGTATGTTCCCTTTCCCATTTTTCAAGAATGCCCGCTATGCGGCACATTGTGCAAAATTAGTTGATTTTTTATTATATTTCAAAAAAACGGTTCACGTTTAGGTACCGGTGCTTCTAAAATGTTCTAAAAAACATTGCAAACTATCCATAGATTTCAAATATTGGGCAAAATTGATACTTTTATGTTGCGAAATGCTTTGCCAAATTATTGTAAAGCCCATATTTTTTTGTATTTTCGCCTTCGGCTTAAAACAAACATGTCAAAAATGAATTTCATAGAATTCAACATACGTTACGATGCACCCGAAGGGGGTGTCATGTACATACGTTACTCGCTCGATGACAACGGCTACGCTACCGACGGAGTGCTGTCGCTGCGCGAGATACAGAGAGGGTGGTGGAGAGGTTCCATTGAGGTAAGCGAGGAGTATGCCCACATACAGTACGGCTACGAACTGTTGCTGGATGGCAGGAGCATATGCAACGAGTGGGCGATAACCCCGCACAGGCTGCGTTTCAACTGCATCAACCGCAATTACATGGTGTATGACATGTGGCTCGACTCTCCTGTAGGTTACTATGAACAGACAAACCTTTTCCGTTTCTTTGACCGTCGCGGCATCACGCTCGATGAGCCCAGCATCAACTGGTACAACCGCAGCGTGACCTTCTCGCTCTATGTGAGCGGTCTGCGCAAGGGCGAGCGTCTGTACCTTGTGGGTGATGCCGATGTGCTCGGTGCATGGGACACCAAGCGTGCCCTGCGCATGCAGCAACGTGTTCCCAACCGCTGGAGCGTGACGTTCGATGCCGAGACAATCATCAGCGGCGGTCTCTACTATAAGTTCATCGCAGTAGGCGAGGATGGTTCGGTGCGTTGGGAAGTGGGCGAGAACCGCCACATTCTGCTGCCCGATTTCGAGGCCGCGACAAACTATTTCTACCAGCTCGATGAACTCAGGTTCGATGCGCCGCAGCTGCGTATAGCGGGAACCGTTATCCCGCTTTTCTCGTTGCGCTCGGCACACGGGTGGGGCATCGGCGATTTCGGCGATATAAAACTTATGGCCGACTGGCTTTCGGCAACAGGCCAGAATATATTACAACTGCTGCCTGTCAACGATACTACGGTGTGTGGAGGCAACGAGGACTCCTATCCCTACAACTGTGTCTCGGTCTATGCACTGAACCCCATATATGCCGATATGTCTGTGCTTCCGGTTCTTGCGAGCGATAAACGTATAGCCTATTACCGCAAGGAGAGTGCTAAACTCAATGCAATGGAAGTCGTGAAATATGCCCAGGTCTACCGCCTGAAGATATCCTATCTTCGTGAGCTGTTCGATGAACTCGGTTCCGATGTGCTCTCGAGCGACGGGTACAAGGCATTCTGCCATGAGCAGGAGCAGTGGCTCAAGCCTTATTGTCTCTTCCGCTTCCTTTCCACCCGTCTGCACAGCAATATATGGGATTGGACAGATTATCCACGTTATGACTCTACCACATGGGAACGTGTCACAGCCGAGTACTCCGACGCGGCACGCGAGACAGAGTTCTATTCCTATGTGCAGTATATCCTTTATACACAGCTCAGCCAGGCGCATGAGTATGCCAACAGCAAGGGGGTAGCTCTCAAGGGCGATATCCCCATAGGTGTGGCACCCAACGGTGTCGATGTGTGGTGCGACAGCGAACAGTTCAATCTGCAGGTGTCGGCAGGTGCCCCCCCCGACATGTTCTCGGCCGACGGTCAGAACTGGGGCTTCCCCACATACAACTGGCAGGCTATGGCTGCCGACGGATACTCATGGTGGCGTCGTCGACTGCAATACATGTCGAACTTCTTCGATGCTTACCGCATAGACCACATTCTGGGATTCTTCCGCATATGGGAAATCCCGCGTACCGCCAAGAGCGGTCTTGCAGGCAGCTTCTCGCCCAATATGCCGTTGACCAAGGAAGATATAACGGCCAGGGGTTTCGATTTTGATGAGGTGCTTCATACACGCCCGTACATCAACGATGAGATTCTCAAGACACTCTTCCCGCGCAAGGCAAGAATCGTAGCCGAGGCATTTCTCGACAAGCATGCCGACGGCACATATACCTTCAAACCCGAGATTGTGAATGCCAACACTTTGGCCTATTACATATATGAGCGCACACCCAAACTGCCCGAGGCGCAGAAGGCTGCCCTTCAGCGTCTATACGGCAATGTGCTTTTCCTGCGCGACCTCTACGAAGAGGGCAAGTTCGTGCCCCGCATCCTCGGCAACGAGACCGAGGCATACGAGCAGCTTGAGTTCGGCGACCGCATAGCATATGACCACCTGTACGAAGATTATTTCTATAACCGCCACACCATGTGTTGGTATCGTGAGGGAATGCGCAAGCTTGCGCCACTACTCCTCTCTACAACCATGACTGCATGTGGCGAGGACCTCGGAATGATACCTGCATGTGTTCCCTGGGTAATGAAGAACCTTCAGATACTCTCGCTTGAGATACAGCGTATGCCCAAACTCTTCGGCGAGACATTCGCACGTCCCGAGGCTTATCCTTACCTCTCTGTGGCGACACCGTCGACACACGACATGAGCACCCTGCGAGGCTGGTGGTGCGAGGATGAGCACCTTTCACAGCAGTTCTACAATCATGTGCTCGGCTACGAGGGCAAGGCGCCCAAGGAGATGAGCGGTAGGGTGGCGCATGACATACTGCGTCAGCACCTCTGCTCGCCGTCGGCTTTTGCGCTCATCGCATGGCAGGACTGGATGGCGATGGATGAGCGTTTGCGTCGCGACAACCCCGATGATGAGCGTGTTAATGTCCCGTCGAACCGCGACCACATGTGGAACTACCGCATGCATATCCCGCTCGAGCAGCTTATGGAGGAGCGTGCCTTCAACGATGCTCTGCGCACGATGATTGCCGATGCTGGGCGTTTGGTGTAATGTGTAATGTTTAATGTTTAATGTTGAATGTTTTAATGTTTAATGTTAAATGTTTAATGTTGAATGTTTA
>JAFXGX010000098.1 GCA_017536695.1 Bacteroidaceae bacterium
CAACGGATATATGATGCACAACCTCGAGCCCGGGCATCACGGGAAAGTATCCATCGTGGTGGAGCGCGAGGACGGCAAGCCGCTTGACGCTGAGACGGAGTTCGCACTCTCGGTAAACGACCAGTCAGGAGTGCAGACAACATCTTGGGGTTATAATCTCTACACCTATCTGCTGCTGGGCTCGGAACTCAAGGGCTACATCCCTGATGCCTACCAATATTTCGACCCCGAGAACACCGACCGCAAGCAGCATCTCGACCTTGTGATGCTTACCAACGGTTGGACAGCCTACGACTGGAGCGAGCTCACAACCGATAGTTTCAGAAATATTGTCCCGCCTGAGGACGGAATAACGGTGAAGGGCGACCTTGTGCTCAGGGTAAGGAACCGTAAGTTCGGTGAAATGGGGCAGTACAAGGATCACCCTCAGCCTTATATGTTGGTCAGAATAGATTTTACAGCCAACGACAGCACCATCAAGACACAGGCCTTCCGCACGGACAGCATTGGAAAGTTCAGTATAATCCTCGATGATTTCACCGGAAGACAGACCGTTGCTCTCTCGCCCGAAACATATATTAGACACAGCAACAAAGTCAACTATGCCTTTTATATGGACAAATACTTCTCGCCAAAGCCACGCAGGTTCAGTTTCTGGCAGCAGAACGTAGGCAGCAGTGTCAGGCTTCGGCAAGACAGTGTCAAAGGTATGAGGAAAATCGGTGCATGGGACTATCTTCTTGACGGTGTCGATGTGAAAGTAAAGTTCAACCGCAGGATAACAACGACCTCACCTATCAGTGAGCTACGGCTCGATTACCTTGAGGAGTGGGAATATGCAATGGATGTAGGGCTCGGACGCGATACTGACCATATATACAGGAGTGTGCATGATAACAGTATTCCCGATGCAAGATATGAGAGTGATAATGACAATGAGGAGGAAGAACCACAGATGCCCGGGGTACTTGAAGCCGGCAGGCATCAGCTTGCTTGGGAGGAGTTTGATTCAAAAGGACACAATGTCCTGACTGTAGCAGATGTCCTCACAAGTATATATGGACGTTATGACTTAGGATGGCAGAACTGGGTGCAACCTGTTGTTGTGAAAGGCGAGTACAACAGTGACAGCATACCGGTTGCCGATAAGGAATATATACACGGCATTGACGTTGAGGCCATGACAAATTTCAGTGAGGTCATTATCACAAGCGACCCGAAGAAACTGGAGAGTGTAGACGGCAGCCCCGGAATCTGGGAGCGTAGGAGTATGGTGATTGGTAACAAGCATCCTTATGAACGTTTCTATCATGGTTTCCTTCTTCAGATGCGTATCTGCTACAAGATAGATTCCACTTCCAGAATACATGATACGGAATCCATTGATGAGTTATCACTCTCTTTGGATAGACTAATAACTATGGATAATCAGGCCAAGATTTTTGCGAACATGGAACACCCCAACAACGTCGCATATCTCATTCCTGACAAACGCGACAACAAGTCGCTCATAAGAAACGACCTCAGTGTCTCCAGCAGCACGCGCCGTTACACGTCGGTACAGGGCTACACTGTGCCAAAGCGGTTCTATTCTCCCGATTACAGCACAATGACACCCGACGGCAAGGACTATCGCCGTACACTGCTGTGGAATCCATCGGTAAAGGCCATAGACGGCAAACTGACGGTAGAACTGTATAACAGCAGTATATGTGATGCCATGGCCGTTGACGTGCTTGGCTATAACGGCAATACGGTTTTCAGCAATAACGAATATATTGCTACAAGGGAAGATTGTAGTATAAAGAGAAACAATCGTGTAAGACCCCAGAGGAAAAGCACGCAAAAGATGGACTCCGCATTCCTTGCACAATGTGAACACGAATTCGGCACAGCCGAGATATATTACAACAAGAAGAATTACAAGAAAGCACTCACTGCATACATTGAACTGTTGCAATACAACTATCCTCCGGCTTTCTACAGAGTGGGTGAGTTCTATTCCAAAGGTATCAATCTTAAAAAGAGGTACGACCTTGCTGCGCAATTCTTTGAACGCGGTGCCGAACTTGGTGAATCACGCTGTTATTATGAGCTGTCAAAGATGCATGCTGGTGGCCTCCACTTTCAGCAGAGCAAAGAGAAGGAAGTAGAGCTGTTGGAGATTGCATCCGGGCTCAACGAGCCGCGTGCGATGTTGCAGTTGGGGCGCTATCTGCTGAAAGGAGAGGGTTTAGAAAAGGATACACTCCGTGCAACAGGGCTCTTAAAGGAACTCGCATTAGCTAAGGACCCGGCTGCAATGTACGAATATGCCGTTATTATGATTGCGTCGGGCGTCGAGAATGATTCCATCATAGGTACTCCCTTGCAGTTAATGGTATCTGCCGCGGAGAATGGCAGCGCTGATGCCTTGATGTGGATGTTGGAGCATGAGAAGGATAGCGGCAACCTTGAACAGGCCTATACGTACGCGAAGGAACTGCACCTGTTGAATGATGTGCGCGGTACATTATATCTGGCCGACTGCTATTACCATGGTAGCGTAGTAAAACGTGACAAGAGCCTGGCAAAAGACCTCTATCGTGAAGCTGCTGCTGCCGGCAGTGAGGAGGCCAAGGAATGGCTGAGAACAAACAGATAGAATAACGTGAATTCGGTATTTTACTCTATAGAATTGCGACTCTGTCATTATGAGCAAGCGAAGAATCTCTATCATCTGCGTTTTTTTTGAGATTCCTCGTCGCTTCGCTCTGTCGGGATGACAGGTCTGCGGTTTTTGAGGTGCTTGACTTTATCCCCTTCGGCTGACGCCTTCGGGCGTCGACCGTTGGTTCGCTTGCTCGAATGACAAAAACACGATATAGCTGGTTTGTATCACCCTCATTTGCTTAATACCTTTCTGAATCTCTTTATAAACTCCTCAGCCTCTTCAAGCGATAGTGTCAGCGGTGGCAACAGACGTATCACATTCGTGCCGCTTACGCCAGTGAACACGTGCTCCTCGAAGAGCAGCCTGCGGCGTATTTCCTTGATAGGTTCCTCAAATTCAATTCCAATCATAAGACCGCGTCCGCGCACCTCCTTTATACCCTCAATCCTGCGCAGCTCATCCATCAGGTAATTGCCTGCCTTGTTGACATTCTCAAGCAGCTTCTCCTCTTCCATCACTTCAAGCACGGCCTCTGCTGCGGCGCATGCAAGGTGGTTGCCGCCGAATGTCGTTCCGAGCTCTCCGTATACAGCTTCGAATTTTTGGCTGATAAGTACGACTCCTATCGGGAAGCCGTTGCCTATGCCCTTTGCCTGGGTAATGATGTCGGGCCTTATGTCTGCCCACTGGTGGGCGAAGAACTTGCCGCTGCGTCCGCAACCGCTTTGGATCTCGTCAAGTATAAGCGTGGTGTCTGTTGCGTTGCACAGTGCCTGCAGCTCCTGCAGGAACTTCTCGTCGGGAATCTGTATGCCGCCAACGCCCTGTATGCCCTCAATGATTACTGCCGTGACGTCGCCTTTCTCAATCTCCTCACGTACTCCCTCAATGTCGCCCAACGGCAGATATGTGGTGTGTCCGTTGGCATTGATGGGGGCAATTATCTTCGGATTGTCGGTAATCTCCACAGCAAGTGATGTGCGCCCGTGGAATGCCTTTTTAAAGGCTATCACGTGCTTCTTGCCGTTCTTGAATGACGATAGCTTCAATGCATTCTCGTTGGCCTCGGCGCCCGAGTTTATGAAGAAGAGGCTGTAATCCTCATAGCCGCTCATGCGTCCCAATCTCTCGGCAACACTCTGCTGCAGGGTGTTGATGACCGAGTTTGAGTAAAAGCCTAATGTGGCTACCTGACGGCTTATCTTTTCTACATACTTCGGGTGTGCGTGACCTATTGATATTACCGCGTGACCGCCATAGAGGTCCAGGTATTCCGTGCCTTTGTCGTCCCACACCTTGCACCCCTCTCCTTTGACAATGTTTACGTCAAAGAGGGGATATACGTTGTATAAATCCATTTTTTCTTGTTTTGTGGTAAAGGTAACTTAAGTGGGTTAAGGGTCATTAAGGAGCATTAATGGCACAGTCAATTGTTGCAATTGTTGTCGAAACTTCAAACCTTCCGTTTTCACCTTCCTGCTTTAGAACGCCGATGGTTTCAGTTGCAGGCCCACTGTCTCGGCAAGGCCGAAGAGCAGGTTCATATTGTGTATGGCAGTACCGCTCGCACCCTTCAGCAGGTTGTCGATTATTGAGGTAATGAGTAACTTGTCACCATGCTTTTCAAGGTGTATGAGGCATTTGTTGGTGTTCACCACCTGTTTGAGGTCTATCGGGGTGTTCACGATATGTGTGAACGAGTCACGGTCATAGTATTGCTCGTAGAGCTTGTAGAGTGTCTCGATGTCAAGGTCACACTTAACTACTATTGTGGCGAATATGCCACGTGCGAAGCCTCCGCGGTAGGGGATGAAGTTTATCTCTCCGTCATAGTCGGGCTGCAACTGCTTTATGCTCTGTATAATCTCGGGCAGGTGCTGGTGCTCGAATGGCTTGTAAATGCTTATGTTGTCGTTCCTCCAGCTGAAGTGTGTGGTTGCCTGTGGCTTCACTCCGGCTCCTGTGCTGCCGGTGATGGCATTCACTGACACGTCGCCCTTGAGCAGATGTTCCTTTGCCAACGGCAGCAGGCCCAGCTCGATACAGGTGGCGAAGCAGCCCGGGTTGGCCACATAACGGCTCTTGCATGTGTTGCGGCGGTTGAGCTCGGGAAGACCATAGATGAAATCGTGGTCGTTGCTCTTTATGCGGTAGTCCATAGAGAGGTCGATGACCTTGAGCTCGTCGGGCAAGGTGTTGCTCTCGATGAACTTGCGTGTGTCGCCGTGTGCTGTACAGAAGAAGAGAAGGTCTATCTCTTCAAAAGGCATTTCATCGGTGAACACAAGGTCTGTCTCGCCGTGTAGCCCTGCATGTACATCTGTTATTGGGTTACCGGCATTGCTGCTGCTGTGGATGAACTTTATTTCAACTTCGGGGTGGATTAGCAACAGACGGATAAGTTCTCCGGCTGTGTAGCCTGCACCTCCAATAATTCCTA
>JAFXGX010000099.1 GCA_017536695.1 Bacteroidaceae bacterium
GACATCGCGGGCGGGCATGGTGGAAGGTATCTCACTCCAACCACTGAAGGTATGGCCCTCTCTTGAAGGAGCTGGCTCAGGAACGATGGAGGCACCATACTTGACTGACTCGCGTTTGTACTCTTCGCCGTCGACAACATATATGAGAGCATAGCTATTGGCTGTGAAAGAACCGCTCACTGTGACATCACGGGCAGGCATGGTGGAAGGAAGATTAATCCAGCCACTGAAGGTATGGCCCTCTTTTGAAGGAGCTGACTCAGGAACGATGGAGGCACCATACTTGACTGACTCGCGTTTGTACTCCACGCCGTCGACAAGATAAATAAGATTGTAACTTTTGGTTAAAAAAGTTGCCGATAAGGTCATATTGCGTTCTGCTATAAAAGTATAGGGATTATCAGTTATCCCACTATTCCACCGAAGGAACTCATATCCGTCATCAGGAACCGCCGTAACAGTCACATTCGTCCCTGATTCATATATTCCACCACCATATACCTTACCGCCTCGACCTGCAGAAACCACTATTTTATAGTCACAAACAATATTGACATCAGAGTTGGTATTTCCAGGGCGCATATAATCAGATCCGTTCTCAAAAACAAGTTCTGTATCAACTAGTGACAATTCTACAGTAACTGGTTCAATATTACTCTTTGCCTTAACATTAAAGGAGATTACAGGACCGCTGTTACCAGAGAAGGGGATGGCGTCATCAGAATTGATGACAATCATATAACTACCATCTTCCCATTTATTATAATTTACACTCTTTATGGAGTTTATAGTGTTACCAAAGTCATCGGTATAACAACCCATCCTATCCGTAACTATTGTTGGGCGGGACACGAGTTCCAACTCTTCAGGTAATATCAACCTTGTTTGAAATGCTCTTACAGCCACATAGTTCTGCATATCAACGTTAACCGTCTTCGTTTCACCAGGTTTAATCTTGAAATCATCAATAATGAAGCTAACCTGCGAATATACACCTAGTGTCATAGACCAAGAAGCCAAGAAGGCTATCAGGTATTTATAGTATCTCATCCCTATAATTAATTACTTAACCATTATTTTCCTTCCGCATATTAGATACACTCCACTTTCAAGAGTATTCTCAAGACTTTCTACTGGAACATCCCGTACAACAAGTACACCGTCAGTACCGAACACATCAACAGCTCCAGTAACAGTCTCTCTGAGTTCCTGAACCGAGGTACAGCCATCGCCGATCTGAACCTTACATTTTCTGTCAGGCGGCAAAACACATGTATAACCATCAGCATAAACCAACTCCATATTTTTCAGTTCAATATAAGAGGTCCCAATTGGTGAATCGCCATCTGACATAAGTGACAGATTCACTATAGCCCCTTCATTACCGGCGAAGGGGACTGCATCAGTAGAATAGACTACAATAATCAAATTACCATCTTTATCAATATTATACTTCAAAGACGGATTCGCCTGAATGTTATTGCCAAACTCATCAACAATTTTTGCAATCCTATTTTGAGCAAGGAGTGGCCTGCTTGCCAGTTTCATATGTCTTGGCAACACAACACTCAACTGGAAAGCACATATCTCGACAGAATTTATCATTTCTATCTGCACAGTCTTTGTTTCGCCTCTGCGAAAACTTTGGTCGCTAATACAAAGTTCAGCTTGAGAATATACATTTGTTATAGTGAAAAACAACAATAGTACAACTGCTGTTGTAGTGCGTACTGTTTTCATTGGTTCAATATTATATTAGTTATTAAGGTTACATCAACTATGGATATGCGCCCATCTTCATTGATATCGGCAATTGCAGGATCAAAGCCCACATTATCCTTTCTCAATATTTCATTTATTGTCATGGTAACATCTACTACAGAGACCTTTTCATCATTATTCACATCACCTATAACTCTAATCGCCCTGTCATAATCCACAAATGAGAACAATTGACTGTCTGTTACAAATGACTTAGAATAGTATACCCAATAGAACAGACCTGTATAATACTCACTATCATTATTATAGAAAAACTTGAAGATTGTATTCTTGCCACCCCAATTGACAGCTGATACAATTCGTGAATCACCCGTTGTAAGGTTGTCAAGATATACCAAATTCATCTTGCCATCTACGCGTACAGCCAAAAGTTGTGTCATTTCCTCAGCAGGCAGCACTATTGCGCGTTTGCTGTCATATGCATCTGCAGTATGAAGATAGAAAGAGTTCTCACTACCGATACGAAACATATAATTATAATCATGTCCTCTGTTCGATATAAAATCACATGTATTGCCAGTGCCCATCCTTGGGCGTACTTTACATACAATTGTCATGCTGTCAGTACCGCTACATGCAAAATATTCTCCTGAAGCCGTTGAGTTCTGTTCCCACTTATCAATATACCCCTTACAGATCTTGCTTATATCCAAACTTCTGCCATAAAGGTACTCCGGTATGTTTCCCTCAAGTTTAAGGTTTGCATCACGCAAGTCGCCAGCATCTTCATGATTCGGTATAGAACATGTCAGCGTATCATAATCAGCCGCATCAAAAAAGAACTCAAAAGGAACATCGGGCAAGAATTCTGTATCAGCGGGCTCCGTATAATATACAGAATAATCAAAATATGCATTACCGGAATTACGTTTTACAGATACAGCCAAAAGATTCTGACCTGTTCTTAACAACTCGTTGGGGAGCATTAAAGATTTTGCATTGTTGTCTGTTGGAGAAGATGCAGTAAGTACTTTTTCCCCATTCAAATAGACAACAGCATTCTCACCAATCTTGATACTCAATCGATAAACACCGTCGCCGACATCTATCAGCCTGAAAGGTATTCTTAGATAATAACAATTATTATTCCCGTTCCACATTGAATTATATGGAGCATATGTAACATTAGAACTTGCCAAGGGTCCTGTAAAACCGTCCCAGTCGGAGTCATCATACCCAATTCCGAACCATGGTGTACCATTACTGTCCGATGATGGTTCAGCAACACTGCCTGAAGGTGTTGAACGGAACTTGCCTTTCCATGCATTATCTTTACCCCAAGGCCGCGCATAACCAGTGAGCGGGTGTTCATAATCACTGGTTACCGTAATACGACAGGTAGCCGAGACATCCGGATTCGAAGCCGATGTTACCTTCACAACTGCAGTTCCGGTCTTTCGACCTATAAGCAATCCGTTATCGAGCAACCAAGCAACCTCGTCGTTGTCAATACTCCAAACTAAAGAGTTGTCGGCAGCATACTCGTTAACTTTGGCTACAATAGCGACAGAAGCTCCTCCTTCTATAGAGAGTTCGCTGTGCGACAGTTCAATACCAGTAACTTCTGATGAGTTGTATTCTATTCCAAAATCAAGATATGCCGCACCTGCATCCTGTCTTATATATACAGCAAGTACGTTAATACCTTCCCTGAACAAATCCGTCGGGATTTCATGTCTTGTAGCATCAATAGTGGCAAATGGTTCATTGACTACTTCTTTGCCGTTCAGGTATATGACAGCCGCATCATCATGTATTGTATTCAACATATAAACTCCTTCATCCACCCTGTTCAAATAGAAAGAATGCCTGATACAGTAACAGTTATAAGTCCCTTCCCAATAATGATTATAAGGGAGATATGTGCCAATAGGACCAGTCAGGATGCCCCAACCAGAGGTATCATATCCTACATCAATCCATTTATTGCCATTTGAATCCACCGTGGGTTCAGAATATCCGGACTGTTGCCAGAACCTGTATTCTGCAGTCCATGCATGATTCTTGCCCCAAGGTACGACCCAGTATTTATCCGCCTTAAACTCCGTGGGCTGTACACATACTGTACATGAAGCCGTAACCTCCGGATTGGATACCGAAACTACGGATACTACTGTTGTTCCGGCCTTTTTGCCTGTCAATACTCCAGATGGCGAAACATGCAGAATATCATCATCTTCAACTTCCCATACCAACCTCTTGTCAACAGCAAATTCGTTTACCGTCGCACCAAGACTGAACTTCTCACCAATCTCAATAGATACCTCGCTATCGGATAAAACAATATCGGTAATCTTTCGGCTTGTATATTTCAACCCGAAATCAAGGTATGCCCCCCCTTCATTCTGCTTTATGTATACAGCAAGCATGTTCTCCCCTGAGTGGAACACATCATTCGGCAATATAAACGTTTCCACTCTATTATCTGTATACGTCTGTGAATCTATCACTTTCTTACCATTGACATATACTATAATACCATCATCATGCTTTGTTGAGAATTCATAAATTCCATCACTGACAAATGCCAAATGAAATGGATATCTTATACAGTAGCAATTATTAGTACCTTCCCACAAAAAGTTATATGGAGCATAACTTATGTCACGACTTCCCATCGGTCCCCGCAACACAGGCCAATCCCCGTCATCATACCCATACTCTTTCCATGTAAAATTATCAGAGTCATTCTCAGGCTCAGAATAGCCAGCCAATTCAGAGAAATGATACCTTGCATTCCAAGGCTCATCACAGCCCCACGGAATAATCCATCCCCCAGGCTGTTCCTGATTATCATCAGTCACAGTCACTGTACATGAGTCATAGAGCGAAGGATTCGGCTTATAAGTAGCCTTTACCGTGGCTGTACCCCTTTTCATTCCAGTAACCACGCCATACTCTGTAAGGGAGACAACCTCATCATCATCCACGCTCCACTCTATATCCATACAATCAACATCGATATTTGCGGTCGCGCTCAAAAACAGTTTATCTCCATTTCTTATTGAAGCCTTGTCGTGGGAGAGTATGAGTCTAAGCATAGGCATATCAGCCGGAGCCTCATAATGCAGTCCATAGTCAAGATACGCTCCACCAGTACCCTGTTCAATATATATGGCAAACAGATTCTCCCCTTTGACGAATACTTCAGCCGGTATTTCAAACGTTCTTACTTTCTCATTAGACCATTCAGAGCATTCAACCACCTGTACGCCATTCAGAAATACTCTCACCGCATCATCATGTATCACATGAAATGTAAACCGGCCTACGCCCAATGCCTCAAGATTAAATTTCCTTCTTAAGCAAAAACAATTATGATAGCCATCCCAAAGATAGTTATAAGGAGCATATCCGACACTGGAGCTTCCCATTGGACCTGTAAGTGTTTCCCAAGCGGAATCATCATATTCAAGTTCCTTCCAACTATTGCCATTGGCATCGCATGCAGGCTCCGCATATTCAGCCAATGTCTGGAACAAATACTTTGAATCCCAGGGCTCATCCTTTCCCCATGGAAGTAGCCAACCCTCTTTGAGCACCACACATTCATCAGTAACAGTCAGTACGCATTCTGCAAAGATTTCGGGATTTGACACCGATGTTACCCTGATGGTAGTTGTTCCAGGCATGTATCCTACAACCACTCCATTTGCAGTAACCTGCGCGATACTTACGTTGCCAGAGGTCCATACAAGAGCCTTGTTTGCAGCAGATGCATTTACTGTCGCACGAAGTCTGGACAGTTCACCACTCTCAATGGTTAATTTACTTTTAGACAATCTGATTTCCCTAACTTGGTCTAAAGGCAAAGAAGGTTCAATACCTCCACCGATACACTCCCCCCATTCCTCTTCCTTTGAGCCTGAAATCTCTATATCGCTCTGTGCAAGAAGCGGCAAATGCAACATCAATGCAAATAGTATAAACAATAGTTTTCTGAATCTACTCATCTGAATCTGAATCTTTAAATGACATCAGCCACCAACCGTTCCACCAAAATCTTCATCAACAATATCCCATCCATCAATACCAACATCGAAACCCGACTCTGTCTTCTTCAGCTTTACAGTAAGCGTGTACTTTTTATTGGGAGAAAGTTTCATTGCTGTCTGAAGGACATATTGCATACCCATCCAATCAATCTTTATGAAATCACAATACGCGAGTTGCTGAGGCACAAGTATTGCTGTATATTCCAAATTTCCACTGTTATTGCACAGTACATCATGTTTCTCTCCTACTGGAGTAACCATTCCTGACTCCAGGTCTATGATGGCCGAATTGTAAGTACCACCAATGCTGACAGAAACGTCATCGTTACTAATTTTGAATCCAGATTCGCCTGCAACCAATACAGTGAGTTTGGAGAACATGTGCGAGAGACGCAAATCAAGTCCGGATGCCGTAGGCGTTCTATCCTGTAGGGTCCCCCAAAGAAAATCGCTTTTTGCCAGATTTTCATCACTGCTTTGGTCACACTCTATCCGGAAGAGCATCTTCTTCGCGTTCTCTACGTTCTCACGATAGGGAGCATATGCGTAAAAATCACACTTCGTTTCAGAATCAGGCCAATATATCGGTTCCGACAAAGACCATGAGTTATCAGAGAATCTCAAAAGAAGATTGTTTACATAGTTCAAATCCTCTTGTAAGAGACCCTTTTTCTCACCATTATATACTACCATAAAAAGGCCTGCATC
Source organism: Bacteroidaceae bacterium (assembly GCA_017536695.1). Lineage (GTDB taxonomy): Bacteria > Bacteroidota > Bacteroidia > Bacteroidales > Bacteroidaceae > HGM04593. The sequence continues at coordinate 6,486 of JAFXGX010000099.1, forward strand.
TACTGGCGAAGCATTCTCCCCCTCTTCAGCTCGTGTCACAAGCACCACTGCACCGTCTTCAGGCTGTTGCACATTGTCATCAGCTGATTCACAAGCAATAAAAAGGAAGGCAACCGAGACAATCATTGTCAAGTATCTGTTCATATCAGTTTCCGTATTGGTTGTAGTTAAGTATACTATCTTGCCTGTATGCTGTTACCAGCCTGTTATCTCGCCGCCAATCTCAATTTCAATCTTTTCGGGGTTCTTGTCCAGAGTAACGGTAATGTTATGACGTATTCCCTGACGGTAGCTCATCTTGCCTTCTACAAGATAAGACACGTTACCTATGATGACCTCCACCAAAGGACAACGAGATGTAAGGCTCTGAGGCACTACAATAGCCTGAAATGTCGTATTATCGATTTTACGGCACTTTATTGAAGTTGTAGGAGCATAATCATTCTTGCACACGTCGCCCGTAGCAAGATCTACTAACGATTCATTTACTGTACTAAGAATATACACCTCGGCATCTTCTGGCACTTCGCCATCAAAGTTTTCCCCTTTTTCAAGAGTAACTACCACATTGCTCATCTTATGTGAGAAATGCATTGTGACAGGCTCATCAGTGCCTTCCACTCCATTTGCCGACGCCCACAGGAAATCACTTCGTGTATACCCGTTATATGTACTCTGATCCGGACTTACAGCAAAATTGTGGTTCTCCACATCATTTACAAACTTTGAGTATGGATAGAATGCATACACATTATGTACACCAGTATTCCAGTAAACCTTGCGCTTAGAAGTCCAAGAGATGCCGTTATATGTAAAAAGTTCATTATTGACCTCATTGCCTGCGAGCTGAAGCTCAGCATCCGCAGCTGTTACATATACACCTATTGAATCATTCTCTTCAAAACTTGTTTCTGTTGCACGTGTTTGCCCAGGGTGCAGCATTACAAGCTGAATTTCGCCATCGTCGGGAACATACACATTCTCAAAGTCATTCTCATTATTGCACGCGATTAAAAGCATCACCGCAGCAATTGCCATAAAAAATCTTGTAGTCTTCATATCTTGTTTCTTTAATTTTCTTGTAGTTAATGTCTGCTATTCTTTTAACCTGTCACGGATTTCACGGACACTTGCTCCCTGCTCTTTGGCATTCACAAACTGAGGCTCATTATGCTGATTACTTCCTGCATACGATGAACCATTCAGGAACACATATTCAGTTCCGGCTCTTGTCGTTCCATCCGTATCACCCCATTTGTTTGTATCATTAGCATAGAAATACTCCATCGTAAACTGTTCTCCTGCACAATTAAAAATTCTCTTCATAATTTCAAGACGGGAGATCGTATTGTAATACGGGATGCCGTAATTCATACACGAATTGGACTCGGAGCGGAACACACCGCGCATATAAGAGTATGCACCCTCATAGATATCGACATAGTCACTGTATCGCGTATCAAATATGAAATCAGCCCAAGGCACCTGGCTCATTTTTGAAGTCGTTGCAATGTTCTTGTAAAAGCCCTCCCTATGTTTTTCCTCGATTTCTGCAACAACATTTGGCGTAACCCAAGCAGAATGTACAATCTCTTCATCGGCAAGCCTGCCGAAGCCGTGGCCGCCGGCCTCATGCTGTATCACTCCACGTGTATCTTGTGGGTAGGGGCGGTTCGATGGGGGGCATATACTCAATGGCATACCATTGTGGAACTCAGTCACCCCGCTATAGACATCTGAGTTCGGCACAAGTATAATCATCGAGCGCCATCGGTTTTCCCTCTTCAACGCACCACTCTCAAAAGCATAGTCTATAACCTCGTCACTCTCGGTCAATAACCGGTTTATCGAGCATTTATCGCCAATATAGCCATAAAGCGTTCCGAACCTGTTGTTCACATAGGTGTGCATTGTATTCACGTCACTCTCTTGTGACAGAGGAAAAGCAACATGTACATTGAAATACTCGCGATGACTCTTGTAGGGCTCTACCCCAAAGAAATATTCTGTCTGCTGCTTTATAAGCTCAAGATAGGAACCATTCGAGATATCCTCACCGGTCCAGCCATCACCTATGAACATAATATCAATGCCAGCTCCCTTTGTATGATTCTGCAGTGTCAAGTAACTATCCTCTTCGTGCTCATAATCATACTGCGAGACAACACAATAGGTTGTATACTCTTCGGCCGGCATACGGAAAACAATGCTGTCCCTGCGGTTACCTGCATTGTGTTCAAGTTCTGTAAATGTCAGGTGCAGTTCACTCTTCCCGTGTCCGCTTGTCTGCGACAGCTTGCACCAATCGGGCATATGTTCAACCTCCCAATCTCCATCGGCATTAAGTACAAGTGTTTCGGTATGCAAACCATTAAGTGCATTGGCCTGCGCAGGACGGCAAACAAAGTTAGAGTATTCGGCTATGCGCTTGAACTCACTCCATCCTTGGGCATTCCTGTATTTCTCAACGCATCCTTTAGGAACCTCTACTGTAAAATTATCTTTATTTACACCAAAGAAAGCATTATCACAGACTAATGGGGGTTCTTCATCTTCACAAATGATGCTACCAATAGAGTTGCACCCATAGAAGGCCTTATCGCTTATAATATCCACCCCCTCGGGGATAACAAGACCGGTAATGCCGGAACAATTCATAAAACATCCTGCAGGAATGCGCGCCACATTCCTTGGAAGAGTTAAAGTTCCCGTTAGATATTTGCAGTTGGAAAAAGTTCCTTCCGTGTCATAATTGCCATTTTCCATTACTTGCAAGCTTTCGGGAAAAATAACCTTTGTTATTTTTGTCGCAGAAAATGCATGCCCTCCTATATATTTTAAATTTTGTGGCAATACTAGTTCACCGGATAGATTAGACTCGATAAATGCATTCCCACCAATATATGTTATTCCATCGTGGAACACAACCTCGTTACAACCAATATTTGAAAAAGCACCATCCGTGATTTCTGTTATACCCTGAGGTATAATAATCTTTCCGGTCATTTTCGGGAAACCCATAGGAGGAATAACTGTCAATGATTCCGGAAGATAAAGAGGACCTTCAAAATTGCACCCTTGAAACACATTATAATATCCTGGATCAATATATTCAATTCCATCCGGTAATCTCAACGGACCACTCAAGGCTGTAAAGGCAAATGCACCACCTTCAATACGTTTCAATGTGCTTGGTAACGTAAGAGTTCCCGTAAGATTCCCGCACCACATAAAAGCCTCTGCACCAATAGTCTCAACTCCTTCCGGTATAACGAGGGAACCGCTTAATCCTGCATACATAAACGCTTGAAAATCAATCGCCTTCAGGCCTTTTTCCGGGAACACGAAATTGGTCAGCGATGAAATTGACAGTTTATGCATATTCCCTGCACCTCGTCCATCGGCATCATTTACAATTGTTACATCCCTCATATTGATATTTGTAACATTACTCATACTTGATATACACTCAAAATCCCGAGAATTGATATTCCCGCGTACTTTTAAAGAGAGTATTTCATTCACATTTATTCCCAAGCTATCAATAATCGTTTGCATTGTCCCGGCTTCTTCCACATTTACAATTGTGTATTGCCTAACAAGCCCCTCGTGCAGCTCCGGGTCATCTATCCACGCAAGAATATCATCGGCTGCAAGAACGAATTCGTAATCTCCATTCGCTGTTTTCCGGTTAACTGTAACGGTAAAGTTATGCATCTTGCCGCTTAAATAATTTGTGGCAACATCTTTAACCAGTTTATATGACTGCTTGTCAACATTTATACTTAAGAGAGTCTTGCCCGCTGCGACATCCTGTGGGAAGACAACGGCACGCCAAACCCCATTATAGGAGAGTGGTTTTATCGCTTTGGGAGTTCCTTCACCCACACTACATTCACCGGTAGCAAGGTTAACCGCTCCGTCAGTTATAGTATTCTCTATTATCACACTCTTTTCCAGGGCACTCCACTCCTCATCAGTAAACCCTTCGCCTTTCTCAATGCTTATAGTTACACCAGCCATAAGGTGCTTGTATTTCATTGAAACAGCCTCTGTGGTCGGCGCAACCTTTTCAACCTTTGACCATAGCAAGTCACTATTCTCGTAACTGACCTTTCCGTTGGCAGTAGTATCCTGGTTCTGCTCTACCGAGAAACGGTACCCGGTTACTGATGAAAGTGAGATATCAAACGGATAGTATCCATAGAAATCGGCCGGGGTCTTGCTGTTTTCCCAGTAGAGCTGGTACGATGCGCTCCACCTGCCGCCGTCGTAGACAAACTTTGTATTCGAAGCGCGGTTGCCTTTGAGCATCGGTTCGCCTGGTGTTCCATCACTGTTGTAATCAACGACAAAAACACCCACAGCATCACCGGGCACAAAACCATTGTCGTTTGCACGGGTTGCAGCCTGCACCGGGTAGCTGCCAGCGATGCTTATAGGAATAACACCATTGTCGCCAGCAGTATTGTCAATATCGTCCTCGGTACACGCAACGGCCAATAACATCATCAGTGTATATAAAATATTCTTTTTCATCCCGGATTATTTTTTTATGTAGTCCAACAAAGAGCCTTTTTTGATAACAGGCGGCTGCGAGTGCATCACCTCTTCTGTATCACCTCCACCACTGCGGGTAAGGAACTTATCACCGAACTCACGGCTGTCATTTGCAACAAACTCCTCAAAGTCAAATGTTTCGCCTGCAAGCATCTTTATGCGTTCGACAATCGCCTGTCGAGAAATTGTACTGAAATATGGAACATTATCGTTCATACAAGAATTCAGCTCGGAACGATAAACACCATCGCCGTGATAGTGACCACCTTCGTAAATATCCACTATATCCTGATAACGGTCATCAAATATCAGGTGCCGCCACTCGATATCGCTATATTTTCCCGAAACGGAGAGGTTTCTGTACCATCCCAAAAATTTACCGTATAACAGGGCATCTTTATGTTCACAACACGTACACGGACAGTTGTCAATGTGGTTACGATGGTATATATACTCATCCCCGAGCTTGCCGAAACCATGTCCACACGCTTCGTGTTGAATGAGCCCACGGTAGTCATTAGGGTAGCCGTACCGGCTATGCGGTACAGCAGCAATTGCAGAACCTCCACTGTCCATTTGTGTAAGACCTTCGTATGCATCACTGTTCAATACACATATTACAAGGACATTATTATCCTGTTCCCTAACAACGACAGAGTTCTCCACTTCATTCACAATATACGACGATATTGCATCAAAATCGACCTTCAAACGGCCATTGTTACCGGCTCCATAGGTGGTGTTGAACTTTGTCTCACGCCAAATATCGACGTTATCGCACACACCGCTTTCATACGACATTGCAAAATCAACATAGACATTGAAATACTCTTTGTATGTAATGTATGGCTCTACAGCAAAAAAATATTCTATGCCCTCGTTTACATCATTTATAAAAGAACCGGTGGCAATATCCTCGGCATCGTAGCCGTCACCTGTGAAAATGATGTTTATACCTTTCCCTTTTGTAGCCTGTTGCAACAGCAGTTCGCTATTTTCGTTGTATTCAGAATCGAACTGCTCTATCTTGTAATAGCAGGTAACAGGATTGCCATCGTCATCTGTTTTACCGGTGAGTGTAAACACGATACTGTCACTGCGATTACCTGCACCACGGGTGAGCTCGTCAATATCTACCGTGAACTCTGTTTTCTTATAACCACTTGTAACTGACGGTGTAGCCCACTGTGGACAATGTGTTACACTCCAGTTATCATCGGCATTAAGTATTATCTTTCTTGTATTACCTCTGTTCAACAGTTTCGCGTTCATAGGACGACACACAAAGTTAAAATATGTCGAAATACGTTTGAACTCCTTCCAACCATCGGCATTGCGGTAGGCTTCTACACAACCTTCGGGAACCACAACCGTAAAATTATTCTTCTCCACACCGCTGAATGCATCGGCAGCAAGCACCGGGGGAGTCTTGCTCAAGCACCGGATATAGTTCAAAGAACGACAATCTCTGAATGCAGATGCCTGTATCTCCTCAAGTTTTTCGGGCAGTACCACTGCTGTAAGTTTCTCACAATAACTGAAAGCATGTGTGCGAATCTGTATTACCGAAGAGGGTATCTTCAGAGTATCTTGCAAATAGTGGTTCTGGCTGAAAGCCCCTTGGCTTATATATTCAAGATTTTCCGGAAACTTTATATGCGACAGACCTGTGTTGTTGAAAGCTTCGTTTCCTATCACTTTTATACTGTTGGGTAAGTTTAAAGCCCCTTTTAACATAGTTTGCCCACGGAATGCCTCAAAGCCAATCTCCTCTACCCCCTCCGGGATATACAACGAGGTTATTTTTCCACCGATACCTTGAATTTTCTTTACGCCTTGTGGGACAACTACATCTCCCGTCATATTCGGAGCCCAGGATGCATCAATTTCTGTCAGACCATCGGGGATAACAATTCTGCCGGTCAGATATTTACAGCCTGCAAATGCATATTGGCCTAAAAAATCCATTTTAGCAGGCAAGACAAGGTCTCCCTGGAAATTCAGATAACTAAAGGCTTCTGAACCAATATACTTCACCGATGAAGGTATATATATTTCTCCCGTAAACGAATTTGGGTGTTTACTTGTTGTGTAACTATAGAAACTTGCTCCACCAATATGTTCTACTCCTTCCGGAAGTATAAGTGAACCACGCAGGTTGCAGCCGGCAAATGCTTCATCACCTATACCCTTTAGATTTTCGGGCCATATCACAACCTGCAGATAGTTCATGTTGTTGAACGCTTTCATTGGCAAAGCATCATCATCATATCTTGGTCGGCCTACAGGGTGTTCACCCCATCCATTACCTGCGGTACCATCACCTTCCCAATAGAACATCTCCTGGTTCTTCGTTTTCAGATCACGCATATTTATCGCCTCAAGCTGTGGCATATTGCTCCTGATGTAAGCAAAATGGTTCTTATCCGAAAGAGTTCCAGTCAGTTTCATGTTTATTATCTCAGAAGGTTCAAGTCCCATGCGCTGGATGACATCGCCAATATACTCCCCTTCCTCAACATGCACCGTTATGTATTCGCGCGCCGTACCTTTATGGGAAATCTTGTCTCCTTCCCATGCAAGTACAACTTCATCAAGCAATGTCAAGCTGTAATCTCCTGTAGTAATATCCTTGTCTACTTCAATTGTAAACTTATGCAACTTGCCTGGATTATATATCATTTTACCTTCGCGCTTGAACTTGTAGGTCTTTCCATCTATACCTATAGAAAACAGCGATGCACCGTCCTCAATTATTTGCGGAGCTATGACTGCACGGTAATCACAACCGCTACCTTGAGGTATGATACTTTCAACAGCAGAACTGGGATCAACATTTACAGTGCCTGTGCTGAGGTCAATACCACAACCAGTCTTGGTGCTTTCTACAAGAAGCTGCTTATCACTCTCTAACCACTCGCCAGTTCCAAAGCCCTTGCCTTCAACAAGCACAACCTGCACGCCTGCCATGATATGTTTGAAACGCAATACTACAGGAGCAGTAGTAGGCACTACGTTCCCGCTCTTCGCCCACAGGAAATCACTGTATTCATATCCTGTTATTTCCGTATCAGGAACAACTTCTCTCTGGTTACGCTGTATTGAATACTTATAGGCGGTAATGCTAGGCAACACCTCGACAAAAGGATAATATCCGTATGCATCAATCGGAGTCATCTTGTCCTTCCAGTACATCTTGTATGCTCCTGTCCATTTGCCTGTCTGGGCATCATAGACAAAACGCACATTGTCGGCATGATTTCCTGTAAGCGAGAGCTCGCATGGATTTCCGTTCTTGTAGTTTACCACAAAAATTCCAATCCTGTCGCCATCTGCAAATCCATTATCATTGGCACGACTCTCATACTGCTGTACAACATTTGCTGATAGGCTAATCTCATCGTATGTCTGAGCAGAATCAAGTTCTTCCTCTTGACAAGACACGGCTACAGTTGTCATAAGCAACATGGCCAATATTCTAATGTAAACTCTAGTATGTCTCATAATCACAAATATCACTTATTCTTCAGGTAGTTCAATCTTATCTTTTGCTACGAAATCCTGAAAACTGAAAGTTTCTCCCGCACACTCCATGATGCGACGCACAAGTATCTCGCGGCTTATAGTATTGAAATAGGGAACAAACTGGTTACCCATCACACTCTTGTTCTCGGAGCGGTATGTACCGCGTGAATGGTTAAGTGCACCCTCATAAATATCAACATATTGCGAATAGTGTTCATCGAAGATAAGATGTCTCCAAGGCAGATCACTCATATTTGTTGTAATCGAAACATTCTGCCACCAACCTCTTGCCTTATATTCGTGATATGTAGCCAACATATTACATCCAGAACAGCCACAACTCTTTATAAAAGTAAAGTGGTTCACACTCTCAGGAGCAAGCTTGCCAAAGCCACGGCCAACAACATAATGAAGCACATTACCTTGCTGGTCAAAAGGGTATACATCAGTACTCTTGCCTATGTAATTTATAGAGAGTCCATTTGAGTGTAACGAACTCCTGTTTGATGTCATATTGGTATTGAGCTGCACCAAAATAGTTGAGTTTGCCTCATTGCCGTCTATTCCAATACCATATTTGCGCGCATAATCCATTACCTTGTTGTCATCGCCGCCAAAATCCTTTGTATCGAATTTTGTAACTCCATCGATGCCTCTCTCGGGAGAAACCGCTATTGCAGTGCTGACAGTAAAGTAGTTACGGTAGCTTTTCATTGGTTCGATGCTGAAGAAATGTTCCATCTGTTCTCTCATATCCTCAAGGTACTTGCCGCTTGCAATATCATCGGCACTGTATCCATCTCCGATGATGAAGAGCGGCACAACCCTGCTCGCTCCGGCTGTTGCCTCCTGCAATACTATTATCTCATCCTCGGCAACATCACAACCGACTTGGCGCACAGTTGTGTATGTGGTGTAATCCTTGTCTTTAAGGCGGAATACAATATTTCCCTCACGGGTAACGGAACCTGCCGCCTGTTCCTTTACCGTAATTGTCAACTCTTCTTTTTTATAAATACCTGACGATGGTGTAACTGTTACCCACGATGGACACTCGACAACCTCCCAAGCTCCCTGGGTGCGTATTATACCCTCTCGTGTTATACCTTTATCCATACAGGTAATCTCAGAAATATTGAACGCCAGTTCGCGATAAGCAGTAATATTCTTGAAATCCCTCCAACCATCGGCATTGCGGTAAAGCTCTATCGACTGCTCCGGAACTTGCAGTACGACTTTATCCATAGAAAGGCCTTCAAAAACATAGTCGCCCAACACCGGCGGCTCGGGATTAAGTGACACTACTGTCTGTAGATAACCATTGTCGGCAAAAGCCCGATCTCCAATCCAGCCCACATATTTCGGTATTGTAATCTCCGTAATACGACCTGCAGACATAAAAGTCTCGTTTTTTATCTTCTCAAGTTTGCTTGGAAGTGTCAATTTCGTAAGGTTACAAAGTGCAAAAGCAAAGCTCCCGATTTCAAGACAACTTTCCGGTATTACAAGTTCTCCCTCAATACCACTATTGAAAAAGGCCTTGTTACCTATCCTTAGCAAACTTTTGGGCAGTTCTATCTGAAATGGAATGCTTGCTTCCTCAAAAGCAGACAATTCTATCACTTCAAGATCATCATTAAAACGAAGTGATGAAAAACGAAGACGATTAAACGCAATATGCTTTATCTTTTTCACACCCTTGGGCAATGCAACATCGACTCTATTCTTTAAAGAGACATTAAATGCAGCTTCACTTATTTCTGTTACACCTTGCGGAATTTCAATATTGCCTGTAAAACTACCATTGCTGCCCACTCTCGCAAAAAGCCCGGCCGGTATATCCTTTAACTTAGAAGGGATATGTAACACACCTCTGAATCTGGGAGAACTACAATAAGTGTAACTGCTTCCCCCAATCCATTTTATATTGTCACTTAATTGCAGGTCACACTCCCACTGACAACGGGTAAGAACATGCCCCCCAATTGAGTCGAGTGTGCTTGGAAGAATTAAAGTCATTCCATTATAATCGCTACCCGCAAAAAGATTATGTCCAAGGTATGTTACACCTTCGGGAATTTCCAATGTCGAATACATAAGATTACATTCTCTAAAAGCTTCAGTCTCCACACGCTTAAGAGATGTTGGAAGTATTATCGAGCGTATACATTTATTGCCATAGAAAGCACCGGCAGGAAGTTCATCTTCGACAAGCCAAACTTTATCCCCAGGCCAGTTGTCGTGTCGCGCCCACACCTTTGCGTCTTTAAGGTTCAAATGTTTTAGTGAACTCATCTCTTTATTTATGAATGTAAAATCGTCACTATTGAGTTTGCCGGTAACCTTCAGGTTCTGCATAGTTGTATAATCATACCCTGCGTCGGTTATACAATCTCTCAATGTTCCCATTTCGGGACAGTCAATGACAACATAGGCCTGTGTACTGAATTGATGGGAGATTTCATCATTCACCCACGGCGAAATACCACCGTCAGTTACAATAAACTCATATTCGCCGGTTGCCTCGCTCCTGTTCACCGTAACGGTGAAGTTATGCATTTTGCCCATCCGGTATTCTATATCCTGTGTAAGCTTGTGGCTATATGTCACACCATCGATAGTGATGCTCAAGAGACTCTTGCCGGCAGCAACTGTTTGAGGGACAACCACTGCACGATAGCCGTTCTCACCCTGCTGCAACATTACTATGCTTGCGTCAACATCACCTTCGGCAACCGGAATACCGGTTGCGAGGTCTACACTCGCGCTGCGTACAGTGTTGTCAACCTGGATAATCTTTGACATTTTTTCCCATTCAGTACTACTGAACCCTTCGCCTGCCACAAGCGTAACCCACACACCGGCCATACGGTGGGTGTATTTAATTACAATCTCCTCGTCTGTGGGACTGATACCGGTTACTTTACCCCAAAGGAAATCGGACGCCTCATACTCGGACATTTCACCTTCTACCGGTATCTGATTCTGCAAATCACTGACCACAAAGTCATACTCCGAAGGATTACCTATATAGTTTTCGCCTGGATAATAGCCATATAAATCAATCGAAGTATTATTGTCTTTCCAATATATCTGTGACGGTGATGACCATCTGTAGGTATCACCATTGAATGTATACAAAACATTCGACGCCCTATTGTTCTTTGCGTCAATCACTCCTGGAACACCATTCACATAATCAACAATGTATATACCCATGCGGTCACCGGTGACAAACCCTTGCTCGTTCGCACGTGTCACGTTTTCTTGGCTAAGACATCCTGTAATCCTTATAGGCTCTCCTAACAAAGACACTCCAGTACTGGGCAATGTGTCATCGCATGATGTGAATGCGGTCATAACAACCATCACTGCCAATAGAGAAATACACCTCACTATTAGCGACTTGACCCTCCTATTCATTTTAATATTTTTTAAGACTTTCAACTTTAACATGACAAAACGTCTCATTATCTTACAAATCATAAAGATATGAGAAGCCATAGATTCCACAAAACAGTAAATAACCAATGGAGTATTGACTAACTTTGATACTCCTCACTCTATTTGCTATATTTTTTAGATATATGCAAAAATAACAACAAATCGCAACTTTACTTCACTCCAAGTGTTAATTTAAGTTAAAGGCGAGTTATTCAAAATAGAACGAAATGATTATCATTTTGCTTGTCATGCCGTCAACCGATTGGGTAAACTTCATGAGATTGGAGTCGAGCAGGTCTTTTCGTTCCTTCTCAAGCACATCGAGCAGGCTGAAAGCAAACTTCACTTCAGGAATGAGCTTAAAAAACGGCAGATAGAAGTCGCATCCCATACCGACCTCGACCATAAAGTCGAACTTCTTGAGCAGCAGCTGTTTCTGTTTCTTGACCGTTAGGTTGACCATGGGGCTGACACCAGCCGTGATATAAGGGCGATAGTTGTTGAAACGCTCCGCCGCGAACTTCACATGAACAGGCAACGATATATATGTAGTCTTCATGGACTGGCGCGACAGCTCGCCGCTGTTCTGCTCGCGGAACCGCACCGTATTCTGCCCGAAATGCATCGTCGGCATCACACGCAAGGCAAAATGCTCGCTCAGACGCAGGTCGGCAAGCACACCCACACTGAATCCGGGGGTATATTCCGCCACATCGGCATACCACGACTCGCCGTTCTCCGTAACGAAGCCGTTGTTCACAAACTCCATATCCTGCAGATGGGCACCCACAAAAAAGCCATAGTGCAGACGCCTGTAATCGATATACGGCTTGTTCTGCACCTTGCGCTCCTGTGCCACCGCACACAACGGCAACAACATAAGGAATATGTAACAGAGACTCTTTTTCATCAAGATATATAACGCGGGAATCCCATTCATATTGCAAATATCCTAAAAAAAATAAGCAAAGCCAAGGAATTGTAAAATAATGTTAAAAAGACTGAATAACGAACCGCGTATATACAAAAAGCACTATCTTCGCCAATGGATAATACAAACTTAAATTTTAGAACTATGGCTTACGTAATTTCAGATGACTGCGTTGCTTGCGGTACATGTATCGACGAGTGTCCTCAGGGTGCAATTTCTGAGGGTGAGAAGTATTCAATCAACCCAGAGCTCTGCATTGACTGCGGTTCTTGTGCAAGTGTTTGTCCTTCAGAGGCTATCCACGAGGGTTAATAAACAGTCAAAGACAAGCATTAGAAAAAGGGGAGCACTCACAAGTGGCCCCTTTTTTTGCAAACAGCATAAGACCATGAACAAGACAGTAGGAGCAATCATAAAACATGCAATTATCATTGCAGTTGCAGTTGCATGTTATTTTATCTATACCGAACTGATAGTATAAACATCGCAAACCAGGAAACCCCGGGAGTGACCCATAAATACCAGAACTTACCCCTGTTAACAGGGGTAAGTTGTCTAAGAATGTGCGCCATTGAGTCTGTATCGGGTCACCTGCAAAAAGGCTGGTTCAATTTGATGTGAACCAGCCTTCTCTTTGTATCTGCGTGATGAATAAACTTATTTCATCTTCTCCTCAACCAATGCCTTCATTGCATTGCCGCGGAGGTCACGCTGAACGATGGTACCGTCGGGTGCAAAGAGGATAATCTGTGGAATACCCTTGATGCCGTAAAGGTCGGTTGCATTGTCCTTGTTGTCGCGTGGCACATAAATCTGCGGATAAGTGATACCCTCCGCTGTGAGAGCGGCCTTGAATTTATCCTCCTCATCCCACACGTTCACACCGAGGACAGTGAATTTATCGCCACCGAACTTCTCCTGCAACTCGATGAGGTTAGGAATCTCGCCCTTGCAGGGGCCGCACCATGAAGCCCAGAAGTCAACAAGCACATACTTGCCTTTGCCTACATAGTCGGAGAGCTTTGAAGGCTGACCGTCGACGGTAAGACCTGTGAAATCGATGAACATCTTGCCGGCCTGGGTAGCAGCAGCCTTGAGGTAGCCGTCACGCTCGAGACGCAAAGCGGCAATCTTCTCGGCATACTTTACCTCGGCCATCACAGCCTCAAGAGACTCCAATGAAGGGAAGAACTGGGAAGCTGTCACACCCAAGAAATATGCACCTACCATATTATCCTTGTTGTCATCAATAGCCTTGCGATATACAGCATAGATAGACTCTATCTCAGGCTCTACAATAGCTGTAATCTCCTCTCGTGACTTACCCTCTGTCTGATACTGGCGGATTTTTTCATTAATGGCATTACCCTTTTCAGCAACCTCTTTTTCAACAGCCGCGAGTTTGTCGTTAAGACCACCTGTTACAACAACCGGCTTCTGTGTGAAGTCCACAGTAACATTTGCGCCCGGCTCGACAATCACGTATGCACGGTTACGCTTGTTACCTACATAAATCTCAAGAAGAGTCTGGTCCTCAACTGTACCTTCAACCTTGAATGCGCCATCTGTCACTCTTGGTTCCTCATATGAAACAGCCTGTGTATCCTGATTTGTAATGACAACCTGCATACCTTCGGCCTTTGCATCGGCCTTACCTGTGATTGTGTAGTTCTGGGCTACAGATGTAAGTGCTAAAGCCGACAGAACAAAAATTGACAAAATTCTCATAAATTATACCTTGTTTTAATATTAAAATCGTATAGGGAACTGCGCAAATATACAATAATATGTCGAGCAGTTGCATTTATTTACATTATTTAATTATTTAAGAAGCTGCCCAATTTTCCCATCAAGCTCCGCGCCATGCATACCGCGCTCAAGAATGGTGCCGTCGGGAGCAATAAGCATCATGTGCGGAATTGTCTCTACATTATACAACAGTGCCGCATTGTTCTCATCCTTACTGTTGCGGGGAACGAATATCTGAGGATACGTGATACCTAGCTCAGGAACAGCAGCTCTGAAGCTATCCTCCTTATCGCCGATGTTGACACCGATGACCATGAACTTGTCACCCGTAAACTTGCCATCGGCCTCAATGACAAGAGGCATCTCCTTCTTGCAGGGATTACACCATGAGGCCCAGAAGTCAACAAGGACATACTTGCCCTTGCCCACATAGTCGGAGAGCCTTACCGGCTTGCCTTCGGTAGAGAAGCCGCCGAAGTCAAGGAACATGTTCCCGACTTTAGTCTTCTCTCCATAGTAAAGCGCTGTACGCACCCTCTCCAATGTACGAAACTCGCCCGAGAACTTAACCTTGGACATAACAGCATCCAGTTCCTCGGCCGATGAGTAGAACTGACGTGCAACCATATTCAGGACATATGCGCCGAGCATATTGTCGCTGTTTTCCGTGATTGCATTGCGGTACACATCGTAGAGTGCTTCGGTCTCGGCTGTTGTGGCAGCAAGAATCTCTTCTTCACTCTTGCCCTCCTCATGCAGTTTCTTGGCCAGGTTACTCAAGGCTGCACTGCGCTCCTTTACCGTTGCATACATGCTGGCAAGCCTGTCGTTCATGCCGCCGTTGTCATTTATCTTGGCAGGGCGTCCCGTCATGTCAACCATAACATCGCTGCCTTTCTCGACAAATACGGTTGCCACCTGTCCTTTGGCACGGTTCACAACAACGTCAATCAGTGCCTGACAGCATATATTGCCATTATATACAAAACCGTTGTCGGCAATCTCGCACGCCGCAATGGTATCACCCGCGGTCTTGTTGATGACATACGCGGTCTTGCCGTTGAAATCGGGATTGACCTGGCAAGCGATTCTATACTCCTGCGCAGTCGCGAACATTGCAGCAACTGAAAGAATTAATGTAAATATAGTTCTCATGTTGTTTAGATATTTTTTTGTTTATATGGTTTAAACATCTTGTTTCATTCAAATGTAAGTGTGACATACCCGAGATGACGTCCGTTCTTGCCCATCTGCTGCATGACAACATCCTTGCCGTCGCGGTTCTTGTAAACAAGAGGCTGCTCGAAATAGTCGTGCGAGTGCCCGCCGAGAATGATATCTATCCCGGCCGTCTCGGATGCAAGACGCTCATCGTTATACTCATTGCCTATTCTCCAGCCAAGATGCGAGAGACATACAATTACATCGCATTTTTCCTTTTCAAGGGCAGCGACGGCATTATTCGCAGCCTCGACAGGAGATATGAAATCTATTCCCTCATAGTACTCCTTTGCCACAAGCCCCACCGGGTCGGGAGATAGGCCGAAGACTCCTATGCGCTTGTCGCCGCGCTCGATAACGGCATATTCTTTTACAACTCCTTCGCAAACTGTGCCTGTAAAGTCATAGTTCGCACACACTACTGGGAAAGTCGCCATTGAGAAAAGGCGCGCCATGTTCTCAAGCCCGAAGTCAAACTCATGGTTGCCTATCGCGCAGGCATCATAACCCATGGCATTCATCAGTTCTATCTCAACAGCACCTTTGAAGGTATTATAGTAGAGAGAACCCTGCGAAAAGTCGCCACAATCGAAAAGCAGGAGATTATCCTTGCCAAGCGAGTCGCGCAGTTCCTCAATCAACAGTGCACGGTTCACTACACCGGCATTACCGTTCTTCTCGGGCTCAATGCAGCTGTGAGTATCGTTGGTATGCAGTATCGTAATCTTCTCCTGCGCAGTTGCGCTACAGCACAATATGAGTGCAATTATAAAAAACATCTTTCTCATGGTGCAATCATCTTTTAACTGTTATGCGCCCGTCGCATTCGGCGCTCAATGGTTCGCCCTTGGCTGCAAGAGCCTTTATGTATCGTACCATAAGGTCGCGGATTGTGATATCATTCCTTACCACACGTGCCGTTCCCAAAGCCAGAGCCGTCATCTTGTCATTGCCCTGCGACAGGTAATCGGACGTGGCTACGCGATAGTCACGTTCCATGTCCACAGGCTGACCGGCAACCGTCACGCTCACAAGGTCGCCCTGCGGGGTAATCACAAGGCGCATTCCTGCGATAGCCTCGCCGCCTACCGATGCTATTTCGTTGCACAGCTGCATCAGCTGCTCGCCCTTGAGGGTAAGTAGAGCCAGAGTATTCTCAAAGGGGAACACATTATATATATCGCCGAAAGTGATTGTTCCCGCCGAAATGTTGCTGCGCAGACCGCCCTTATTGGTTATCGCAATATCGACATTCTCGCCTGTGACCTCCCTCGCCATTAAAAGAAGCGCATCGGCCGCAAAGTTCATCAGCGGGCTCTCGGGAATATGTTTCTCGAGTGTCATTGCCGCCTCGCCTATAACCGGACGTTTTATGCTGTCTACTGCCATACGCCCGCGCTCGACTATCGCGCGCACCGCCTCGGCGCCATCCTCGCGCGATGAGGCCTCGACCTTTATGCTACCGGCATCAACAGCAACCAGCTCCGTCCTTTTGGCGCACGAAGAGAAGCCCCAAAGCAGCAGCAACGCCAGCATGTAATATAAATACCTCATTCTCAAACAGATTTTGCAAATTTCAGGGGCCAAAATTAATAAAAAGAATTGAGAAGATTTTGCAAAACAAGAAAAAAGAACTATCTTTGCCGCGCTTTCGGCGTAATCGCTGTCAAGGAAGAGTAACTTGATATGTTGCGTTTGAATGATTGAACAATTTAACGAATCAAAGAAATGGATTTAATTAAAATTGCTAAAGAAGCATTTGCTACTGACGTAAAGCGTGAGTTGGATTTCAGCACAGGTGATACCATCACAGTAGCTTACAAGATCATCGAGGGAACAAAGGAGCGTATCCAGATGTACCGTGGTGTTGTTATCCGCATCAGCGGTCATGGTAACGAGAAGCGTTTCACAGTACGCAAGATGTCAGGTACTGTAGGCGTAGAGCGTATCTTCCCTATGAACTCACCTGCAATCGACAGCATCACTGTCAACAAGCGTGGTCGTGTTCGTCGTGCTAAACTTTACTACTTGCGTGCCCTCACAGGTAAGAAGGCTCGTATCAAGGAGATCAAGGCCTAAGCACCTTAAAGAGATCAGACATAAGCGAAGCAACCTTCGAAGGTTGCTTTGCTTTTTTTGTATACTGCAACTCCACAGCGCTTTGGAAGCGTCCAATGCCATTTGCAGGCTCAGTAGAAATTTCGTGTGGACGAAATAACTCAACTAAATAAAACTGTTATTCCTTGGTTTGTTTTACCCTTAATCTGTTGTCGTTTATTCTTCTTGTTGTCGTTCTATCACATACTTTTCATGACTGAAAAGTACGC